>JBBSII010000819.1:0-1531 GCA_038232175.1 Thermomicrobiales bacterium | reverse complement strand
TAACGCCGCGCCCGATGTATCCGGCGGACGGTCGGAAGCTGCCGGACATCTACACGCAACCCGCCGGGCTGCGCGACGACCTCACCGCCGCGCTCGGCGCCTTCCCCCTGTTCCAGTTCTGGGGCCCGAACGCCTCGATACGGGCGAGCCGGTGGATCGCGGACTCCGCCAAATGGGTGGAGCAGCAGCATGCCCCGACCTTGACGTTGGTCTACCTTCCCCATCTCGACTACTGCCTCCAGCAGTACGGACCCGATCACGCCAAGATTGCCGCCAATCTCGGCGAACTCGACGCGGTCTGCGGCGACCTGATCGACTTCTACGAGGCGCGGGATGCCCGGGTCATCATCCTCTCCGAATACGGCATCGTGCCCGCCGAACGGCCCGTCCATCTCAATCGACTGCTGCGGGAGCGCGGGATGATCGCCGTGCGGGAGGAACTGGGGCGCGAACTGCTCGACGCCGGCGCGAGCGCGGCCTTCGCGGTGGCCGACCACCAACTCGCGCACGTCTACGTGAACGACCCCGCCCGCCTCGAGGAGGTGCGCGCGCTGCTCGAAGCGACGCCGGGTGTCGCCCAGGTCCTGAACGAGGAGGGGAAGCGGGCCTATCACCTCGATCACCCGCGCTCCGGCGAGCTGGTGGCGATCGCCGAGCCGGATGCGTGGTTCACCTACTACTACTGGCTCGACGACGACCGTGCGCCCGACTACGCGCGCACGGTGGATATCCACCGCAAGCCGGGCTACGATCCCGTCGAACTCTTCACCGACCCGCGCATCAGGGCGCTCAAAGCGAAGGTGGGCTTGACGCTCCTGAAAAAGAAGCTCGGCTTCCGGTACCTGCTGGACATCATCCCGCTGGACGCCTCGCCGGTGCGCGGGTCGCACGGCCGCATCACGACAGCACCGCAGGAGAGCCCGCTCTTCCTCACGGGGGAAAAGGAGATGCTCGGTGCGACGAAGATCGACGCGACGGATGTGTGCGGGCTGATCCTGCGGCATCTCGGTGCCGGAAATGACACCGCGGCGCTCCATAATGGCCTGCTGGACAGTGGGCAGCCCATTGAGACGGCCGTTCGCGAGTGAGCGGCGCTGCCGAGCGAGGGACGCGGTGGGATTCTTGGCGGATAAAGGGCGATACGCCGGTTCGTCGCCATCCCCGTCGCTTGCGGCGCGCGTCGAATCACTCCGGGCGCGGATCGAGGAAGCCGAATCCAGGGCGGCCGAGGCGCAGGCGGAGGAGCGGCGGGTCCGGCAGGAACTCGCCGAGGGGCAGACAACGTACGACCAGGCTCGTGCGGCCTACGAGGAGGCGTCATTCCGGCGTTTCGCCGCGCACAACGAGTTTCTGTTCTGGCATGTTGTCCGGGGCAGGCGAGAATCAGAGCTAGAACGCCTGCTTATAACACGAGGCCTGACACGCAAGAGTAGCTCTTCTCAGCCCGCATAGGCATACACCCGGGCACTGACGGGGATCGAGACATGGATCCGCAACTGACCACGCGCCGCAGCATCCTCCGCATTATGGG
>JBBSII010000818.1:0-1533 GCA_038232175.1 Thermomicrobiales bacterium | reverse complement strand
GCGCGGCCATGCCGAGGACGACGGCGATTCGGCCATCGTTGCCGGTGACGGGGGGCGGCTCGTCGGCGCGGACGGCGTGGCAGAAGGCGCGCACCTCCGCGATGTAGCTCTCGGTGTAACGGTCGAGGAAGAAATTGTGCGGCAGGTCGCGCCCGACATTCGCGCCCGTGCTGATCTGTGCGGTGTTCGGGTAGTCGTTGCCGATGGCGATCATGCCGCCGCTGCCGAAGACCTCGGCCCGCTGGTCGTAGCCGTAGACGGCGCGGCGGCTGTTGTTGATCGTCCCGATCGTGCCGTCAGCGAATTTGAGCAGCACGACGGCGGTGTCCAGGTCGCCCGCCGCACCAATCGCCGGGTCAACGCGCACGTCGCCGGTGGCGTAGACCTCCGTGATCTCGCTGCCAATGAGGAAGCGGGCCATGTCGAAATCGTGGATCGTCATGTCGAGGAAGATGCCGCCGGAGTCGCGGATGTAGTCGAGCGGGGGCGGCGCGGGGTCGCGGCTCGTGATGTGCAGGAGGTGCGGCTGCCCGATCTCCTCGCGTGCGATGGCCTGTCGCACGCGCTGAAAATTCGCGTCGAACCGGCGATTGAAGCCGATTTGCAGCGTCACACCCGCCCGCGCGACCGCGTCGAGCGCATGGTCGATGTCCGGCAGGTTGAGGGCGATGGGTTTCTCGCAGAAGATGTGCTTGCCCGCCGCCGCCGCCTCGCCGATGATCCGCGCGTGCGTTGGCGTCGCGGAGCAGATGAGAACGCCTTCGATCGCCGGGTCGTCCAGAATCTCGCGGTAATCCTGCACGGCGCGCGCCGCCCCGCACGCCGCCGCGCACTGCCGGGCGGCTTCCACGATCACATCCGCGACAGCGACGAGACGCGCGCCGGGGATGCGGTACGTCAGATGCTCCGCGTGCATCCGGCCAATCCGCCCCGCGCCGATAACCCCGAGCGTGACCGGGTGCGTCATCTCCCCACCTCCGTCAGATAGTGGCGCTTGCGCCGCGCGCGCGCGGCGGGCGTGCCCATACCCGGCAGCACATCCTGCTCGACGACGCCCCAGCCGCGATAATTCATCTCCCGCAGGTGTCGGAGCACGCCGGGGAAATCGACCGCGCCCTTGCCAAGTTCGCAGAAGACGCCTTCCCGCACCGCCGTGAGGTAATCCTGCTCGTTCGCGCGCACGCGGGTCGCCACGTTCGGGTCGCAATCCTTGAAGTGGACATGGCCGAGACGACCGCTGAATTGCCGCAAGCAGGTCACGGGGTCGCCGCCCGCGAAGGTGATGTGCCCGGTGTCGAAGCAGAGCGCGAGCAGGTCGGGGTCGGTCAAATCGAGCAGGCGGGCGATCTCGTCGGGGGTTTCGACCCATCCCGCGCAGTGGGGGTGGAAGACAGTCTGTATGCCGGTCGCCTCCCGCACCGCCCGCGCGACATGCATCGCGCCGTCCGCGAAGGTGCGCCATGCATCCGCCGACAGGCCCATCGCCGGGATGATCCGCCCCGCGAACCGGGTGCGCGTCGGGTCCGTGCCGTT
>JBBSII010000817.1:0-1542 GCA_038232175.1 Thermomicrobiales bacterium | reverse complement strand
CGGGCGCAGATGCCGCAGGGCGTCGCGGCGATGATGCTGCAAGGCGTCTGGAACATCCCGCAGTGGCTGCACGACAACCCGGCCTTCAATTTCGATGTGGCGCCGACGCCCGTGCCGAACAGCGGCGCGCCGATGCCGCAGGGCTACGGGCCGGGCGGCTCGAACCAGATGTGGGTCTACGCGAAATCGAAGTACGCGGCGATCGCGGGGGACATCTTCCACTATCTGGGTACGGACGAGGGGCAGACGAAGTGGGCGACGATCACCGGCGGCAGCGACCCGCCGATCTTCCCGAAGGCGAACGAAAAGGCGCAACTCGACCCCCGCGCCCGCAAGACGCTCGGCTTCTTCGACCAGCAGATGCGCCTCGCCCCCAGCCCGGACGTCCGCAACCCCGACGTCGCCCTCATCAACCTCGAACTGAAGCCCCTGACGCCGGACTTCGGCACGACCGTGCAGGGCATCTACACGGGGCAGGTTGCGGACCCGAAGAAGGCGATGCAGGACCTCAAGGACCGTGCGGACAAGGAGCTGGACCGGGCGATCAAGGCGGCGCAGGCGAAGGGCGCGAAAGTGACGCGGGATGACTTCGCCTTCGCCAACTGGGACCCGATGAAGGACTACACCGACGCCGATTACGCCGCGTTGAAGAAGTAGTCAGTAGCCGGTAGACAGTGGAGCCGGTGCTCTTGCTGGCTACCGGCTACTGAGTACTGAGTACCAGAGGAGGTATGAGTTGGCCGCACATCGCTCGAATGTGCTCATCATCTACCCTGACCAGTGGCGCGCGGACACGCTGGCCTGCGCGGGTGATGTCGTCGTGCACACGCCGCATCTCGACCAGCTGGCGCGGCAGGGGGTGCGGCTCACGCATGCCTTCACGGTGAACCCTCTCTGCACGCCCTCCCGCAGCGCATTCATGACTGGGCGGTATCCGCACACGACGGGTGTGATGCGCAATAATGACCCGCTTCCTACCGACGAGGTTTGCTTCGCGGAAGTCCTCAGTGCGGCGGGATACCGGACGGGGTACATCGGCAAATGGCACCTCGACGGCGATCCGCGCCCCGGCTTCGTCCCGCCGGAACGCCGTCACGGGTGGCAGCACTGGGCCGCCTTCAACCGCGGGCATCGCTACTACGACAGCGTCTATTTCCGTGACACGCCGGACGAGATTCCGACTCCGGGTTTCGAGCCGGACCACCAGACGGACCTCGCCATTGCGTTTCTGGAAGAAGCCGCGGCGGACCGCGCGCGGCCTTTCTGCCTGATGATCTCCTGGGGACCGCCGCACACTCCGCTGGAGCCTCCGGAGCGGCATCGCGCCACCTACGATCCACAGGTGATGCCGCTTCCCGCCAGCGTCCCGCCCGCCCTCGCGGAGCGGGCCTGCATGGAGCGTGCCCGCTATGATGGCCTCGTCACAGCGCTGGACGACAACGTCGGCAGCCTGCTCGCCGCACTCGACCAGCTCGGCATGGCGGAAGAGACGATCGTCCTCTTCACCTCGGATCACGGCGACTCGCTCGGCGAGCACGGTCT
>JBBSII010000816.1:0-1544 GCA_038232175.1 Thermomicrobiales bacterium | reverse complement strand
GCTGCCGTTCGTGCTCGTCTCCGTGCTCAAACTGGTCAACAACCGCGACCTGATGGGCGAGCACCGCAACAGCCGCGCCTACAACATCATCGCGTGGACGACAACCGTGATCGTGAGCATCCTCTCGTTCACCATCCTCATCAACACCCTGCTCGGCTTCTTCGGCCTCGGATTGGCGTAGCGACTTTCGACCGCACTGCGGTGTGATGCGCCGCTGGTCTTGACGGTGTTGCGGGATCGAGCCAGCGCGCCAGTACTCGCAATTGAGTCGCCGCGTTCCCGCGAAGTGCAGCGAACAGCCGCGGAGACGGCGGGGTGTCCCACAACTGCGCGTTCACCCGCGTGATGTGATCCGCGTGATCTCGGCTCTTTGCAAAGTATGGTGTCTCGTCCAGCATGGAGATTTCCTCACCCCCGGCCCTTCCCTCGGAGGGATGGGAAGGGTATGGGGCGGCGCTATGCGCCCGCCGTCGTTGATTCTTCTTCCTTCTCGGTGAGGAGATGAAGCACCGCGAGCCGTGCAGTGTCGAGCACTCCCAAGCGGTCGAGAATGCGCGCTGCCATCCCCTCACGCACGCGGATGAGGGCGAGCAGCAGATGCTCCGTGCCGATGTAATGGTTATCCAGGCTGTCCGCTTCCTCCACCGCGAGGCGGAGAACAAGGCGGGTGCGCGGGACGTACGGCGGGTATTCCGGTACTGTGCCCTTGCCCTTGCCGACGATTGTGCCGAGCCGCTCCCGCACGGTCTCCAGCGTGACGCCGAGTTCGTTCAGTACCCGCGCCGCGACACCCTCCTCGACGCGCAAGAGACCGAGCAGCAAGTGCTCCGTGCCGATATAGTTGTGGTTGAACGGCACCGCTTCCTCTCGCGCGTAGTCGAGCGCCAGCCGCGCGCGCTCGGTCAGCCGCTCATCGTCCTGCGCAGAGAGACGCCGGGGGATGTATGCGCTCAGCCCGGTCATGAGAACTTCCTGCACGACGCTCGAAACCGTGCGATCCTCCTCGATGGCAATATCGACAAGGCGTTCGTGCAGGTAGGTTGGCACTTCCAGTCGCTTGCGGTCCGTGCTCGATGGCATAATGGGCGCTCCTTCTTTCACTATCACGTCAATGAAGGTATTTTACCACCGTATCTATGGTGGTGTCAAGTCGGCAGCAACATCGCCCTGAACACCGGCGCAGATGGCCAATGAGGACAACCGGAGGGAGCGACGCATCGGCTATACTGAGTGGATCAGGGATTGATGGAGAAGGAGAGGCACATTGATGCACGCGATTTGTGTCACCTGCGGCACCCAGTTTGCCGCAACGCCCGGCCCGCCCGCCCACTGCCCGATTTGCGAGGACGAGCGGCAGTACGTTGGCTGGAACGGCCAGCAATGGACGACGCTCGAAGACCTGCAACGGGAGCACCGCAACGCCAGTCGCGACCGTCGAGCCGGGTTTATCGAGCATCATCACGGAGCCGAAATTCGCCATCGGCCAGCGCGCCTTTCTCATCCAGACCCCCGCCGGGAATCTCCTGTGGGACTGCCTGACGCTC
>JBBSII010000815.1:0-1556 GCA_038232175.1 Thermomicrobiales bacterium | reverse complement strand
GGTCGAACCATCTTCCCCGAAGGTCACATCCCGAACCCAGTGGAGTTTATTCTCGATATGCCAGTGCTGCCGCCACAGCGTCAACAGATGTAGCGGCGTGGCCTGCGCGGCGGAGAGTGACGTGATCGCATACGCCGTCTCGTCGCGCACCTCCCCCGTCGGCAGGTCGATGACGCGCCGTTCCATACGCAGCACCTGCGCGAGGCCCGGCCAGCCGGTGACGCCCGCCAGTTCGGGCGAGGCGGAGAGCCGCCGCCGTTCCAACCGCTGGCTGTGCGCATCGACCGCTTCCACGGTCGTCACCGCCGCTTCGGGATCGGCGAAGAGCAGCGCGATCTCCGCGAGCAGCGTCGGCTGATTCTCCTTGACGATCAGCAGATAGTCATTCTCCCCGTCGAGGATGGTCTGCGCGATGTCCTGATGCGCGAACATCGCGTCGCCGGTGATTACCACCCCCGTGAGCATCAGCGCGGCGAGGAGGTCGTCGCTCGCCGCCGCTTCGTTGGTCTTGTCGCTGACCGCCATCTGTGCGAGCACGATCCCCAGGCGGTGGCTGCACATGCTCAACAGATGGGCATCGACCGCGCCGCACCGCGCGCTCATCCGCATCGTCTTCCCGTCGAGCGCGACGCCGTCCAGCTGGGTCGTCTCACCGGCGTCGGCAGCCGGAGCGGGGAGGGCGACAAAGACTTGCTGCGCCCAGCACGCCAACTGCATTTCCAGCGTCTCGATCGCGATCTGAGCGAAGACGCGTTGCAAGGTGGACTGGCTTGGCCCCTTCGGATGGGTGAAGCCGAGGCGCGTCCGCCACGGTTCGCCATAGTGCTTCGCCCAGTCAGCGATCCCCGATTGCCCGCGCGCCCCGGCGAGCATCGCGACACAGGCAAGCAAGAGGATCGCGACGAGGGGATGTCGTCTCCCTTGGGCGTGGCGGGGATCGGGGGGTGTCCGTCAGATTTCCGCGCTTGAAGGGAGGAGGGCGGCAGGCTCGCGCCTCAGTCCTGTCCGTACCCCGCTGACAGGAGTGTTGACCGCTGTTTCGACTGCGGCAACCGTCCTTTGGCGCTCCTCCCGACGCCACGCTCTCCGGTCCGCCCTCCCCTGCGCCGATTCGATTGCCGCTCTATCACACGATTTTCCTCCTGCGACCCCGTACGCGGAAATCTGACGGACACCCGGGATCGGGGATCGCGGCGAAGACTTCAGCAAGGGATGGTACGATGTGCGACACAGGATTCCTCCTTCGGATAGAGTGGTTTGAGCATCCCTATCCTACCGAAGGAATCCTGTTTGTCTCTCCGCCGAGAATGAATAAGCCCTGCAGGCAAGCAGGAGAGAGGCGGCAATGGCCGATACATACCGCAAGAGAAACGAGAGAGCACGTTTGTGTTGCAGGCGCAGCCACCGCTCGCCATACTACTCTCGGTAACATTGCGCGTACAACCCGCAAGGCCGGATAGTCGAAGATGCCGCTCCCGAGACGATCCCTTGAGCAGAGCCAGCACCGGCCATCCGTGTGGCGCAACCGCGATTATCTGCTCTCGTGGAGCGGCCAG
>JBBSII010000814.1:0-1565 GCA_038232175.1 Thermomicrobiales bacterium | reverse complement strand
GCAGAACATCATCAACCTCGCGCTGCTGGTGACGGTCAACGGCATCAGCCGGTCTTCAACCGCCGTCTCCGGCATCATCGTCGCCTTCGCGCTGCCCGGCGTGATCCTGAGCACCATCGCCGGCGTCGTCGTGGACCGCACGAATAAACGGACGGTGATGGTCGCGGTGCATCTGCTCCGCGCGGTCGCGGTCGTCGGGTTCACGCTCGTCAGCGACCTGCCGGTCGCGGTGGCGCTCATCGGCATCTACGCCCTCGGATTCACCTTCGCCTCTGTCAGCCAGTTCTTTGGCCCGGCGGAGGGGGCGGCAATTCCCTTCGTCGTACGGCGGCGCGATCTGGCACAGGCGAACGCGCTGTTCACCCTGACGGTGACGATCTCGCAACTCGTCGGGTTCGCGACGCTTGGCCCCGTGCTCGTCGGCGTACTGGGGCTGAGCCGTTTGTATCTCTTCGTTGCGTGTTTGTTCCTCCTTTGCGCGGTGCTGGTCTGGACGCTCCCCTCGATGAACGCGGCGCCGCGCGCCCGCGTGGACGGTCGCGGCCCGATGGAGGCGCTCTGGTTCGATATCCGCGAGGCGTGGGTCTACATCTACCGGGATCGGCTGCTGCGGAAGGCGATGGGCTTCCTCACCTTCGCGTCGGCGGCGTTCCTCGCGGTGGGCACGCTCGCGCCGAAGTTCTCGATTTCGGTGCTGCAACTTTCCCAAAGCGGCCTGGGGTACATCCTCGCGCCCGCCGGTATCGGCATGGTGATCGGCGTGGTGATCGTCGGGCAACTCGCGACGCCGACGAACCGCGAGACGATGATCCACGGCGGCGCGCTGAGCCAGGGGATCATGTTGTTGCTCTTCGCGATCGTGCCGAGCGTCGGCTATCGCATCTTCGGGCACCCGGCGTCCGGCCCGCAGAAGGAGGTCGTCATCGGGGTAATGGTCTGCGCGCTGCTGCTCGGGGTCGGGCAGGCATTCATCATCGTGCCGAGCCAGACGCTCCTGCAGGAACGGAGCGGCGAGGAGGTGCGCGCCCGCGTGCTCTCGACGTTCTTCACGCTGTCGAACGCCTCCGCGCTGATCCCAACCCTGACCGCCGGGTTGATCGGGGATACGGTCGGCGTGACCGCAGGCATCCTGGCGCTCGCGATCGGCGCATTGGCGCTGGGCATCTGGAGCATCACCATGGGCGGGCGCGGCGCGACCACCAGGGTCGGTGCGCACAAGGGAGGATGAGGAATTTCGCGCGTGCCGGAGAAACCGCGCAACCAATCGGTACGTTCTTCGTTATAGTCGTAGCAGCGGGGTGTTGCGGGTGCGAAGTGGGGCAAGAAGTTGTCATAATTCGAAAAATTGGCGCGAGGCCCGCTAGTTGACCGCGACAGATCGTTGGTATAGGATTAGGCGTCGCGAGCGATCGGTTGGTTTGTACAGAGGAGGATGGGCCATGTGTGTGTCTGGGCAAAAACTGCGACTCGCAGTTGGTACAGGGATTGCAGCACTGATGTTGACCCTCGGTGTGTCATCGGTCGGTGCGACCTCGCCGAGCAGCGTTGGCCTCACGAACATCGTG
>JBBSII010000813.1:0-1567 GCA_038232175.1 Thermomicrobiales bacterium | reverse complement strand
GCGCTTTCTTCGAGAATCGGCGTGTTGAGCGCCGCCTCCTCGTACATGCCGGGGATGCCCCACGGATCGCGCGGCGAGGCGTTGATCGTGGAGGGGGTGATGATCTGGTAGTTGGTGACGACGCCCTTCTCCATGACGAGGTGATGGGTGAGGAAGCCGCGCCCCGCGCCCCAGAAGCCGACGCCGCGCTGCGTGCCGCGCTTCGGCATCTCGAACTTGGTGCTGACCGCGTCCTTGCCGTCCTTCACGAGCTGCATCGCCTGCCGCCAGCTGAGCAGCGCGACGAGCGCGGTATACGCGACGCAGTAGGCGCGGCCCCGGTTGCGCTCGAAGGCATTCCAGACGTCCGGGACATGCCATTCCAGTTCCATCTCCGGCAATTTCCCCTTGGGCAGGAGCAGTTTCAGGCTATGGCCCGTCGCCTCGATGTAGGGGTTCTCCGGGATCAGTTGCGCCTTCGCGGTATTCCACATCCGCGCGGTGCATTCCGCGTCCATCGGCAGGCGGTCCCAGCGGGGAGAGGGGGACCAGGTGTACTTCTCGCGCCAGTTCGGGGCCTGCGGGCGCGGCTTCGTCTCCTTGTTCCACGGGTGGTTCGGGCTGAGTGGCGCGCCGAGTGGATCGGTCGGATACGGCTGGCTCTGCCATTCCTCGTAGAACGAGTGCTCGACGAACTCCTCCAGGCCGACGTTGATGTTCTGCAACTTCGTCGTGACAAGTTCGCCATTGACAATCACGCCCGGCGTCGCCCAGCGCCGCTCGCCCCATGCGTTGCAGTTCTCGTACGTCGCGTCGTAGGCATCGGGATCGTCCCAGACGCCGCAATCAATCAGGTTGGCCTGCGTCCGGCCGACATCCTTGTACTTGGGGTCGGCATCGTAGAAGAAGTCCACGATGTCGTCGTAGACCGCCGCGCACTTCTTCGAGTAATCGAAGAACTGCTGCACGCGCAGATAGATCTCGTTGAACGTCGTCGTGTTCACGGTCGCGCTGATGCCGCCCGGCACGACCGTCTGCGGGTGCGGGAACTTACCGCCGATCAGGACGTACGCCTCCTTCGCGACGCGCGTCATGTGCAGCGCTTCGAGGTAAAGCGAACCGGTCAGGGCGTTCATGTCGGTCATGATCTCGCCGACGGTGCCGTAGCCGTGGACATTGGCGTGCGGCGCCTCGGTCTTCTCGGCCCGGTCCCAGAGGGCGGGGTTCGTCTTGCGGACGATGTTCTCGGAATAGTCCGGCCCGGCGAGCAGGAAGAGATGGAGCGGCAGGTCGAGCAGGTATTCGAGCGCGAGGAGCATGTTCCTGAGCACGATGCCCAGGGGCGGCGGGCGGACGCCGATTGCCATCTCAATCGCCAGCGCGGAGCAGGTTGAATGGACGCCGCCGCAGACACCGCAGGCGCGGCTCGTGATATAGATGGCGTCGCGTGGGTCGCGGCCCATCATGATGATCTCGTAGCCGCGGAAGAGGGTTGCCACCGAGCGGCTCTCGATCACCTTCCGCTCCTGCATGTCCACGACCGAGTGGAAGGCGAGCGCCCCGGCGACGCGGGTGAGCGGATCGAAGT
>JBBSII010000812.1:0-1572 GCA_038232175.1 Thermomicrobiales bacterium | reverse complement strand
GTCCGCGTCCTCATCCGCTTGCCGCCCTCCCGGGAACGGGATGACCAGCGCAGCCACGAACAGCATCACCATCACCGCAATGATGAGGAAGTTCGTGAGCGAGATCTGCACCACGCCCCAATCCAGGAAATGCGTCCGGCCCGACAGCAGACCGCGGGCGGTGATCACAACCGACGACCTTCTCCGGCGCGTAGAACGGGATTGGCTTCACTGAAAGTCGACATTGGACCGCCACAAATCGGCGCAGCTCTAGTCCTTGTCTGGGCGATGGGACTGAATCTCACCCGGTCGCGGCGCAGGCGCGCAGACGAACCGGCCCCAGATCGGCATGGTCCTAGAGCGGCTCCCAGAAGACTACGCAGCGCCCCTGTTGTCAAGTACGCGGCGGCGTCGCCGAGTCCCGGCTCTTCGCCGCTCTCAGCGCGCAGCGCGTCATCCCAACCCTCGGCGATCGGGACGGACGTTGACCAGGCTCGCGGTTCCGCTGGAGGCCACACGCGCGTTCGTCCAACCCATCGCCCGAAGACTGCGCCACGCACGCTCCTCGACGCCCGCGGTGGGCGCCGTCGGCCGATAACACCGAGCGTGACTTGCGAGGCGAGGTGGGACGCGACGACAAACCACGAGGATCCAATGTTTCGCTCGGCACCCCTCAAGCCCACGCGACCTAGAGTCAGTCGCATCGACCGGCGGCCATCCGGAGCTGCTGTGGTGCGGCCGGTGCCTGATCGGGATCGCGGGCGGGAAGGCGTTGAAGTGGGACGGCTTGGCGGACGGTCGCTCTGCTCGCGACCCGATCGGCGAGTTGGGCGCCGGTACGCGCGACGAGAGGCGTTGCGCCAGCGCGATCCCGACACCGACTACCACGAGATTTACCGGCAGCTGGCGACCCTGGAGTTCCCGTGGGACATCTACCAGGCGTTGAGCTTCGCTCTGTTCCGGACCTACGCCGTGCCCAGCATCGGGGGACTGCTACACCGCACCGGGGAGTTCACCGCCCGGGTGCACAAGCGCTACGACGAAACCGTGCTCATACTCGACGCGGTGCTGGAGTACGGATTCGATCACCCCACCGGCCGGGCCGCGATCCGGCGGATGAATCAGATGCACGGCGCGTACCCGATCAGCAACGACGACCTGCGCTACGTGCTCGCCGCGTTCGTCGTCGTGCCGGTGCGTTGGTTGCGTGACTACGGCTGGCGCGAACTCACCGATGTCGAGCAACGCGCCAGCGTCGCCTACTACCGCCGCCTGGGGACGCTGATGGGCATCCACGACATCCCTATCGATCTCGCCAGCTTCGAAGGACTGCTGGATGACTACGAGGCCGACCGCTTCCAAAGCAACGACAGCTCGCGCCTGATCGCCGACTCCACCCTCGAACTCATGGCCACCTTCCCCGCGCAGCAGATGCTGCCCGCCGCGTGGGTACGCACGGGCGCTCAGGCGCTGATGGACCCGCCACTGCTCGATGCCCTGGGCTACCCGCCGCCCCATGCCCGACTGGCCGCGAGCGTGCACCGCGCCCTGCGCGCACGCAGCGTACTGGTCCGGTGGTTTCCGCCCCGCCGC
>JBBSII010000811.1:0-1576 GCA_038232175.1 Thermomicrobiales bacterium | reverse complement strand
TGATCTCGTGGCTCGGCGAATGCGTCGCCTTCTTCCTTGTGCTCGTCGGGCTGGGGTTCGACGCCACGCCAAAATTGCTGCTGACGGCGACCTTCGTGCTCGCCGCATCGACGTTAATCGGCTCGGTCTCGCTCCTGCCTGGCGGCCTCGGCGCGGCGGAGATCGGCATGACGGCGATGCTCCTCGCGCTCATTAAGGATGGACATATGACCCATGATGTCGCGGTGGCGGCGACGCTGCTGATCCGCTTCTGCACGCTCTGGTTCGGCATCGCGGTTGGCGTAATTGCGCTCATCTCCGTGCGCGGCCTGCTCAGCGGGCGCGGCGGCACACGGACGAAGACGCTCACCCCTGCGGTCGTGAATGGTGAGTAGACCCTTCGCCTGCCGCGTGGCGCTTGCCCTGCTCGGCGTGACGCTCCTGACCGCGTGCGGCGGGGGCACGGCAACACCGACGGTAACGGCGCCACCCGCCGCCCCCGTCACACCCGCAGTGGCCAAGACGATCCTCCCGCAGATCGACCCGAGCCACATCCGCACGGGCAGCGCGATCATCCCCAGTCCAATCGGGCAGACCGCGAGCGGCAGCGCGGTCGCGCCATCGAACACGCAGCAACTCCCGGCGGCCGCGATTCCAGCGACCGTGCCCGTGCCGACCGCGACGACCGGCATGGTGCTGCGCCCACTCACAAACGGCCAGACATTCACCACGGCGGATAAGAAAGCCTCCGTCAGTTACCCCGCCGACTGGGAGGCGCAAACCTCGGCCACCGCCGCGCAATTCACGCCGAAGGGTGTGTCGCCGACCGACCCGAACGCGACGCGCGTCACCTTCAACGGCCTGCCCGTGCAACTCGACCTGCTCACGAGCGACAACGCCGCGTTCTACTTGCAGACGCTCGCCGCGCAGACGACGGGACGCGGGGCGACGGACCTGAAGGTGCGCTCCATCGACAACGTGACCCTCGGTGGCCCTGGCGGCCTGCCCGCGATCCGCTTCGTCGTCGCCTACACAGCGGGGGTTGCGGTCGTCTCGGAACAAGTCGCCGTCCAGCCACCGGGGAGCGACACGACCTGGTTCGTCAGCGCGACCGCGCCCAACGCCGATTTCGACACGAAGTGGCGACCGATCATCGACGGCATCGCGGGGAGCGTGATGTTTCCGTAGCGGAACCTCACCGCGCCGCCCTGCCGTCCTGCCGCTCCGCGAGGGTGCGGCGATGCTCCTCCTTCACGGCGCGGAGCAGGACTCCATCTATCAGCACGTCCAGCCCCGCGAGGGCCATCGCCTTCGCGGCGAGGAGCATGTTGCGGTAGCCGAGGTCGCTGTCCGCCGCCGCGACGACCTGCGCCGAGTGCCACGGAATGACGTGATCGGTGATCGGGAAGCCCGTCTCGACCGAAGGCACGATGTACGAGACGTTGCCCCAGTCCGTGCTGCCGAGCGCCTCACCGAGGCGGGGGTGCGGCATGTGCAGCCCGAGGTCGTCGAAGTGCGCGCGGACGCGACGGGCGAGCGTGTGGTTCGTAATCATGTCCGTGTACGGCTCCTCGGGGCGGCTCCACGCGAGCCGCGC
>JBBSII010000810.1:0-1576 GCA_038232175.1 Thermomicrobiales bacterium | reverse complement strand
CGAGCGGCTAACGGCGGCTGGTGTGGACAATCTTTCGCCGATCCAGGAGATGGGGCCGGGCAGCCATGCCTACTTCTTCTCGGACCCGAACGGCATCGTCCTCGAAGTGATCGCGCCGAACCCGATGATGCGGTTCCCGGTGCTGGAAGACCCCGATCCGGCATACTAAGAGCCCTCCTCTCACCTCGATACCCGTCTTTGGCGGGCTACCGCTTCTTTCGTATCTGCGAACATTATCTCGTTGGGACGATTGGGAGCCGAGGAGCGCACCATGACCGCACTCAAGCAATACGCCCTGCTCTTCGCCATGACGGTTTGCACGATCGGCTTCGTCGCGATACTCCGACTGATCGCCCGTTCGCTCGGCACGGTACGCGCCGAAAAGGGCAAAGATGTCCCGTTCACCGGCGGGACCCTGACGCCCGACCCTGCTTGGGTGCGCTACCACGTCCACTACTACGGCTTCGCCCTGCTCTTCCTCGCGTTCGATATGGAGATGGCCTTCATGTACCCGTGGGCGGTCGTCTATCAGGAACTGGGCCTCGAGGCGCTGCTCGATATGGGGATCTTCCTTATGGTCCTCTTCCTCGGACTCCTCTATGGCTGGAGCCAGGGGGCGCTGAAACGACAATGATCAGCGGCGCGCGCATCGGCCAATCCACCTGGCTCCGCCGCCTCGTTGCGCGGGCGGAGGGTCATGTGCTCACCGCGTTCGTCGTGCCGGGCGCGGCAATCGCGCGCGCGCATCGCCTTGATCTCGCTGCGGCCGGCCTTTCGGTCGTTCCCTCGCCGCGCAATGCGAATGTGCTCGTCATTGTCGGGGAGCTCCCCAAAGGTCTCGTTCTGCCCACGGCGGTCGCATATGCGCAGATGGCGCGACCACGCGCGATCCTCAGTATCGGGGCCGCGCGTCTCGCGTCATTGCCCGCGCCCGATGTGACGGTCGCGCTCGATCAGACTGCGCTCGTCGGTGCCGTCGCCGATCTCCGGCGGCGTTTCGCCGCCGGTGCCTGGACGGAGGATACCGACGCATTCGCGTTCGCGGGCGATCAGCCGCCGCGCGCGATGGATCACGGGGGTCACGACCACCATGTGATGCATCACGGGATGCACGGCGGCATGGCGATGACCGGGGATGAGCAGCACGTCACAGCGCCGCACGAGGATGCGCCGGGCGAACCGCCGGACATGCCGATGGACCGCGCGATGCATTACCCCACCGGGGCGGAGGCGACGCCCGATGCGCCGATGACGCACGGCGATCACGGGCGCGACCATGCCGCAGACAGCGCGCCGCCGGCCGACGACCCGCACCGCGCGATGCACGGTGACCTGGCGATGGACCCAAGTGCGCACGGCACGATGGGGAAGCCGGGCGATCATGCGATGGACGCCGACCCGCATCATGGCGCGCACATGGCAATGTCGCACGATATGCACAGCGGCGAGATAACGATGCCGATGGTGTCGCCGACAGAAGATGAGGCGCATCACGATATGACCACGCCAACGGATGAGGGCGGGCATCGGCATCCCGATACTGCGATGGAGCGCGACATGCCCCACGGCGACATGG
>JBBSII010000809.1:0-1579 GCA_038232175.1 Thermomicrobiales bacterium | reverse complement strand
CCGGCTCGTGAAGATGAGGGCATCCTTCCCCCCGGCCCATGCCGCATTCACTGCGGCAATCGCGGAGGTGATCGCACCGTCGCGGCGATCATCGAGCAGCGCATCGGCGGGCACTTCGATCGCTTCGGCACCGGGCAATGCGCGCGCATGCCCCAATTGCGCCGTGCTCCGTGGCACGTACGACCCAACGACGACGAGGCCGGGGCCGGACCCCGCGACCATCGCTTCGGGTAGCAGGAGTGGTCGGCGCGGCAGGCCGAAACGGGCGCGCACGAAGGCCGCCGCTGTCCGGCAGAGGTAGCGCCGCCCCGCCGCCTCCGCCTGGAGCATTCCGAGCGCCGCCGCCGCCATGTCGCCATCCTCCGCGCTATTGATGACGAGGACGGGCTGATTCGTCGCCAAAAACCACGCCGCGACGGCGTCCGTGCCCCGGCGGATCGTCGCGAGCGGGAGCGCGGCGACATTATCCCGCGTCCACCGCCCGCCCGACTTCTCCGCCACCCAATCGCGCAGATCGGAGGACGCGAAGCCGAACGTCGCGTCCCGCGCGAACTCGGTCTCCCCCACGGGAATCGCCGTTTCTCCGTCGTGCACCCAATGGGTGTCGTTCACCGTGATCCGCTTCCCCTCCGCGAAGAAGGGCGCGAGCACGAACTGCGGCGCGGGGCCATCGTCCCCGGCGACGAGCGCGTCCGTCTCGGCGGGGAAGTGGCCGCGCAAGGTCGAATCGCTCCGGCTGATGACGGTGAAGGGTCGCCCGATGCGCGCCGACGCCGCGCGCAGGTTCACGGCGATCGCGCGGTTGAGCGCGATGGCGGCGCGCTCCGGCAGGCTGCGGCTGTTCGTGAGGATGTAGAACCCGGCGCTGCCCGCGTCCAGCGCGCGCGCGAGCGTCTCCACATCCCAGCGGGTGTAGACAGAGAGGTCGTAGACTGTCTGCGTGCCGGTCGGGTCGTCATCCAGCACGACGACGGCGTGCCGGTCCGCCGCGATCCGCTCCCGGATAGCGGCGAGCGACGCCGCCTCATCGGGCGACGGGGGCAGCCCGGCGAGGAGGTTCCTGAGCGGTTGCCGCGTCACTTCCGTCATGCCCGCTGCTCCTTCTGGTGCATCGTTTCCATCGCATCATTGCCCGCTATTCTCGCCGATCCCCGCACCTGGCGCGAGGGGCGGTGCGCCATCACCATACGAGGAGAAACCAAATCAACTGCAGAGGCGCAAAGGACGCAAAGAGGGACCGGTTTTAACACAGAGGGCGCAGAGTTCACAGAGGACACAGAGCGATCCTCTTTTTTCCTCTGTGCTCTCTGTGCGCTCTGTGTCCTCTGTGTTAAGACCTTTCCTCTTTGCGGCCTTTGCGTCGATCCGGTTTGGTCCCTAGCGTGCGAGGGCGCTGATGTCCCAGAGTTTGGCGGTTTTGTCGTCGCTGCCGCCAATAAGCACCTTGCCGTCCGGGCTGAAGGCGACGGCGTTGACGATGCTCGTCTGTCCGCCGAAGGTCTTCAGTGGCTGGCCGGAGCCGAGGCTCCAGAGTTCGACGTTGCCGCCGCCACTGGCGAGGGCCTTCCCATCGGGGCTG
>JBBSII010000808.1:0-1594 GCA_038232175.1 Thermomicrobiales bacterium | reverse complement strand
GGTTCGCGAACACGCTGCTGCCCGCCAAACTCGGTGACGTATACCGGGGGTATCTGTTCAAGAAGGCGACGGGCGTCTCGTTCACGCGCTCGGTCGGGACGATCCTCGCCGAGCGGCTGATGGACATCCTCGTCCTCTTCGTCTTTCTCGTCGTCAGCGGCCTGCTCGTCTTCGGCAACGCCCTGCCGCGCGTCGCCGTGACGCTCTTCATCTTCGGTGGCGTGCTCGCGGTCTTCGGCCTCGCGGGATTGCTCGTCCTGCGGCGGGCGGAGGGGTTGCTGGAGCGCATCGTCCCGCAGAAAATCTCCGTGCAGTACCGCCGGTTGGAGGAGGGAATCTTCGGCTCCTTCGGTCGCTGGCCGGCGTTGACCGGCCTGACGACGCTGATCTGGACGCAGGAGGGGCTGCGCGTCTTCTTTATTACCCGCGCGCTCGGCATCCACGTCTCGCTCGCCGTGACGATCTTCGTCGCCCTCGCCGCGTCGCTGCTGACGACGATCCCGCTGACGCCCGCCGGGTTGGGCGCGGTGGAGACGGGAATCGTCGGCGTGCTCCAGTGGGTGGGCGTGGACCGCAACGCCGCCGCCTCCGTCGCCGTGATCGACCGCGTGATCGGCTACTGGAGCGTGCTGATCGTCGGTCTCGTCATCTACGTCATCAGCAAACGGAAATAAAGTGCTGAATGCTGGGTGCTGAGTGCTGAGTGCTGAGTGCTGAGTGCTGAGAGGGGATTCCTTCCTTCTGAAGCGCCGGTGCAATCATCTGTCGCGATATCGGGGGCCGCATCGTGAGCCAAAGCAACTCAGCACGCAGCGCATGTGCCGCCCGGAGGGCACCCGCTGCACTTCTCCGCATCGCGGTCGATGTGACGCCCGCGATGACGCAGGGCGCGGGGATCGGGCGAGTGGCACGGCATCTGGCGCGGGCGTTGCCGTTGCTGGATCGTGAGACACAGTACACCTATCTCTACGCGACCGAGGGGCGGGACGGTGTGATCCCGGCGGGATTCCTGCCCGTGCCACACCCGCCGCAGACCCCCGTCCGGTTGCCCGCGACCGCGCGGACATATGGGCCGGGCGGGAATGTCACGCTGCGCCGCCTGCCGCTGCCCGCCGCGTGGGTGACGCGCCTCTGGCATCGCGCGCGTGTGCCGGTGCCGGTGGAGGAGTTCACCGGCCCAATCGACTGCTATCACGCGCTCGATTACGTCGCCCCACGCGTGCGCCGTGCGCGATTGCTCGTCACGGTGCACGACCTGAGTTTCCTCGCCGTCCCGCGCCATGCGGAGCCATCCCTCGCGGCGTACCTCGCGGGGGTCGTGCCGGGGGTCGTGCGGCGGGCGGATCGGGTCATCGCAGTCTCCGCCTTCACCGCGCGAGAGGTCGTCGAGCGGCTCCACATCCCGCCGGAGCGGGTCTCCGTCGTGCCGAACGGCGTGGAGGGCCGGTTCCGCCCGTACCCGCCGGGGGAGCGCGTGGCGGCGCGTGCGGCAGTGACAGAGCTTGTCGGGAGCGCGGATCGCCCGTACATCCTCGCGGTCGGCACGCTGGAACCACGGAAGAACTACCCGACGCTCTTGCGCGCCTACGCCCGC
>JBBSII010000807.1:0-1599 GCA_038232175.1 Thermomicrobiales bacterium | reverse complement strand
CCGTGGAGTCCGGCGGGCCGTCCGCGATCTCAACGATGGTACGTCTGCGGGCGTCGGTCTCTTTCCCACCTTCCGATGCCGCGACGAGTGCGCCGAGCAGATAGACGCGATCCTCCAAGTAGTCGTGCTGCACGTCGATGTACACGCGGATCAGATTCGGGTTCTGCGCCGCGTCGCAGTACGGCAGTGAGCCGTACCCCTTGCTCGGGATGTAACCGAGGGCGCTGATCGGATCGCCCTGCCGCTGGCGATACCGCCGCGCCCGGTGGATCAACTCGTCGAGGCGCGGGCCGACGGGCCAGGTCGCCGCGAGCGCGCGGGTCAGTTCCTCCGCGCCGGGTGCGGGGACGAGTTCGCTGTGGTGCGCGGGCGTATCGACACCGGCAGGCTCCTTCAGGGTCGCCAATTCGCTGACGGACATCACCCCGGCGCGCAGGAGGGCGTTCTTGTCGTTCGGCGTCAGGTGGGGGAGCAGCGAGAGGTCGTCGCGCTCCACGCTCCGCTTCATGCAGACCTCGTTGTAGAGGTAGCCGTCGCACTTGACGTTCAGGTGATACGGGAGCGTGTCGAAGGGCGTCTCGATCACCCGGCGCGCGGCGGCGGTCGGGTCGGTGACGAGGTCGCGGATCGAGCGGCGGTAATCGGCGGCATCGGGCACGATCTCCAGAAAGCCCACATCCGTGCCGAAATACGCCCGCGCCGCCGCTGCGTGCGCCTCGTCGCGGTCATCGGCGGAGCCGCGATAAAGCACGGCAATCGCGATGTCGGTGCAGGCGACCCGTTCCATCGCGAAGAGCGCCGCCAGCATCTCGGCGTAGAAGGCAACCTGCAGGCGATGCTCGACTTTCGGGCGGGTGGAGCTTTTCATGTCCGCGATCAGCGCGTGGAGCGTGCCGTCGCTGTCGCGTTCGAGCCGGAGGATGTCAACATCGCCGCGAATCTGCCACCCGGCGAGCGGGACATTGAGCCGGGGCTGATAGAGGATGTGAATGGTCCCGGTGGAGAGATCGCGCGCGATGGCGGCGATGGCGGCGTTATCCTCGGTGCGCGCGCCCTCCTTCCCATACTCCTCCGTGAAGTCGGTCGTCGGGTAGTGCGCTGTCGTTGCGCCCATGATTTGCCGCTCGAAGGCCGCGCCGGAGCGGGTGAGCAGCGGCGGGATCGAGGCGGGGGCGACGCCGTAGTCGCGCACGAAGCGGGGGTTCTCGTTCCGCTCGTGGAGCCGCAGCCGCAGGTATCGCTCGCACTGCTCCAACCGGATGAACTGCGAGATGTCCGTGGGCGAAAGCCACAGCCCCTCATCCGTGCCCGATACCGCGAATGGCTCTGTCATCGTCGTCGTGTTCCCCCGCTCATTCCCCCGCATCACATGATCCATGCATTGTGCGTGACGCCGATAGTATGCACCAGTATGCTGACGAAAGAGCGCGCCATGCATCGGGTTTCCGTGCATGGACAGAGCATAGGGCATGACTGCGGACGAAAATGCGTCTGCTATGATGATTAACACGGGTCGCAGTGTGTTGTGCCGTGCGTCGGGACGGACGTGTCGGCCACTTTCATGGATGAAGGGGGCGCGATGTTCGAGGAAGATCGGGG
>JBBSII010000806.1:0-1616 GCA_038232175.1 Thermomicrobiales bacterium | reverse complement strand
GCCGATCTCCCCGATGACTTCGCCATCCTCAACTTCGCGCTCACGCTGGAGCACCTCGAGGATGTCGCGTATCGGCAGGCCAATGCCAGCGGCAAGCTGACCGGCAAGAACGTTGATTATGTCCGGCTGTTCGGCGATCAGGAGCGTCAGCACGTCGCCATCATCACGGGCGCCCTCCAGCAGGCGGGCAAAACACCCGTTGCCGAGCAGGCCAAGTACAACTTCCCGGCCTACACGGATGAGAAGACGATCATCGACTTCCTCCGCGTGCTCGAGGAGACGGGTGTCGGCGCGTACAGCGGCGCGGCACGGTTCATCAAGGACAAGGGCATCCTCACCGTCGCGGGTGGCATCCAGCAGGTCGAGGCACGCCACACCGCGATCCTCCGCCGCCAGGATGGGATGGCGCCGGTGCCGAACGCCTTCGAGAAGGCGCTGACGCCGGACATGGTCCTCGCCGCCGCCGGGCCGATCCTCGGCAAATAACCCGCCGGATACGACGTACGAAGAACGAAGGGAGAATAACGCCACGATGGTTACGTTCAATAACGACATTGATGTCCTGAACTACGCACTGACGCTCGAACACTTCGAGAACGCGCTCTACAAGGCGCTGATCGGCGCGAACGTCCTCCAGGGTGTTGAGCAGCAGTACCTGACAACGTTCGGCGCGCAGGAGCAGACGCACGTCGATACGCTGACGCAGGTGATCACCAAGCTCGGCGGCACGCCCGTCAAGGCACTGCCCGCGTACAACCTCGCTGCGGCGGGTCCGATCACCAACCGCACGCAGCTGGTAAACGCCCTTGCGATGGTAGAGGACATCGGCGCGTCGGCGTACCTCGGCGCGGCGGGCTTCATCCAGAACAAGGATTTGCTCGAAGCCGCCGTGACGATCCACGCGGTGGAGGCGGAGCACGCATCGATCATCCGCGATCTCGCGGGCATGGTCGTCTCGCCGGACGTCGTCGCGAAGGGTCGCACGCCCGACGAAGTGATCACACTGGTCACGCCGTTCCTCGCAGCCCCCGGCGCAACGACCACGCCACCGGCGACGACACCCCCGAATGTGTCGGTGCAGCCCCCGCCGAGCACCCCCGGTGGGAACTTCGTCCGCCGATTGGGCGACGGATAACCTCCGCACAGGTCACGACAATGCAAACGGGAGCGGCAACATGCCGCTCCCGTTTCTTTTCCTCACCCCCCGCCCCCTCTCCATCGCCGGATGAAATGCACCCTCTCCGAGGCCAAAGGCGATGGAGAGGGGAAGAAAGAGTCGAGGCCCTCCCTCCGGGATGACGTTCCCTATTGCTCCAACGCCGCTGCCCGCACAATGGTCGCAAACTCGTCGGCGCGCAGGCTCGCACCGCCGACAAGCGCGCCATCGATCTCCGGCTGCGCCATTAATTCGGCGGCGTTCCGGCCCGACACACTGCCACCATACTGAACGCGCACCGCCTCGGCGGTCGGCGCGCCATACAGCGTCTGCACCTCGGCGCGGATCATGCCGCAGACGCGGTTCGCCTCCTCGGCGGTCGCGGCGCGGCCCGTGCCAATTGCCCAGATCGGCTCGTAGGCGATCACGACCTTCAGCGCGTCCTCGGCGGAAACCCCCG
>JBBSII010000805.1:0-1631 GCA_038232175.1 Thermomicrobiales bacterium | reverse complement strand
TCTCCGAGGGTATATGATCTCTTGCAGATACCCCGGAGGGGTAAAGAGTGAAGGAATGGCTGACATGACCTCGACACAAGAACTACCACCCGATTATCTCTGTCGCCAGAACACCGATGCCCTCCTCGTGCGGCTTCGTCGCATGGAAGGCCAAGTCCGGGGCGTGCAGAAGATGATCGAAGAGGGGCGGTACTGCCTCGACATTGTCATGCAGTTGCAGGCGATCACGGCGGCGGCCGACAAGGTCGCGGAGCAACTGCTCGAAGGACACATCCGTGGCTGCGTGACCGACGCGATCCACGAGCAGCGCGGGGACGAAGCAATTACCGAACTGATGAACGTGCTCGGCAAGGCAATTCATCGCTAGGTCACATCAATGGCTGGTCACAAGCCCGATTGCACCTCGGGTCGCATACCCGGAGAGGGATTCCACGAATGGCCACAACGCAACTCCCGCCCACGAAAGCTGAACCCGTCACCACCCCTTCATCGGAAACGACCAGCGGGATCAAGACCCTCGATCTTGCCGTTTCGGGGATGACCTGCGCATCCTGCGTGATGCGCGTGGAGAAGAAGCTGAAGAAGGTGCCCGGCGTCTCCGACGCTGCAGTCAATCTGGCGACTGAGCACGCGATCATTACCTATGATCCGACGCAGGCGAATCCCGACACGCTCGTGGGTGCGGTCGAGGCGGCCGGCTACGGCGCGCGTGTGGAGCAGGAGGATGAGCAGCTCACCACGACGCTCGCGGTCGAGGGGATGACGTGCGCTTCCTGCGTGCGGCGTGTCGAACGGGCGCTGCTGAAGGTGCCCGGCGTCGATAGCGCGAGCGTCAATCTCGCCACCGAGCGCGCGAATGTGACGCTGGGCGGTCAGGCGACGATCGACGACCTGCTCACCGCCATCGAGCACGCGGGCTACCACGCGCAACCGATCGTCGAGGCGGTCGCGGAGGACGACGATGCGGAAACGCGGGAAGAGCGGCGTTCGCGCCGCGAGATGCGGATCCGTTTCGCCAAACTCGCCCTCGGCCTCGGCCTGACACTCCCGATCCTCTTCATCGCGATGTTCAAGATGAACATGCTGTATCGCGACTACTGGCTGCTCGCCCTCACCACACCCGTCTGGCTCATCGTCGGCTGGGACTTCCACCGGAGCGCCATCAAGAATGCGCGACATCGCGCGGTCAACATGGACACGCTCGTCTCGGTGGGCGGCTCCATCGCCTTCGGCTACAGTGTCGCGGCCACCTTCACCGGGCAGGACACTTTCTACGACACCGCCGCGATCATCATCACCTTCATCTTCCTCGGCAAAGTGTTGGAGGCGATCGCGAAGGGCCGCGCCAGCGCGGCGATCCGGGCCTTGATGGGCCTCGGGGCGAAAACCGCCCGCGTCGTGCGCGGCGGGGTCGAGCAAGACATCCCCGTTTCGCAGGTCCTCGCCGGTGATGTGCTGATCGTCCGCCCCGGCGAGAAGGTCCCGGTGGACGGCACCGTCCTCGACGGCGCATCCACGGTGGACGAGTCCATGCTCACCGGCGAGAGCCTGCCCGTCGAGAAGCAACCCGGCGACGCGGTGATCGGCGCGACGATCAACAAGCAGGGGCTCATCACGATGCGGGCGACGCG
>JBBSII010000804.1:0-1647 GCA_038232175.1 Thermomicrobiales bacterium | reverse complement strand
GCGCAGCGCAGTCTCGACATGGCGCTCTACGACTTCCGTCTCAGCCCACCGCTGAAAGCCATTGTCGCGGGCGCGCTGCGCGAGCGTGCGGACGCGGGTGTGACGATCCGCATCGCGTACGACGCCGACAAGCCGGAGCCGCCACTCACCTCGCAAGGGATGGACCCCGCGCCGCCCGGCACCGGTGCGTTCGTGCGGTCGCTCGGGTACCCGACGCAACGGATCGGCGGTCCGAAATTGATGCACCACAAGTACATCATCCGCGACGGCCCAACGCCGAACGGATCGACGGGTGATGCATCGACGTGCGTCTGGACCGGATCGACCAACATGACGGACGACTCGTGGAACGTCGAGGAGAACAACATCCTCCAGATTGCCTCGCCCGCGATGGCGCGGTGGTACGCGCAGGATTTCGCGCAACTCTGGGAGACGGGCACAATCGGCAACAGCGGCGCGTTCGACACCGCGCCGGTTGCCCTGATGTACGACGGCACGCCGCTGACGGCGCAGGTCCGCTTCTCGCCGGGGCGCGGCGAGCAAATTGACGGTGTCGTGGCGCAACGGGTCGCGGGGGCGCAACGCCGGGTGCGGATCGCGAGCATGTTGCTGAACTCCGGCACGCTGATCGGTGCGCTCAACGACCTGCTGCGGGAGGGGCGCGTCCCCGTCAGCGGCGTCTATGACCGGACGCAGATGGCGGGCGTGCTGCTCCAATGGCAGGACGTGCCACACAATGTCTGGAAGATCGACGCGATCCGGCAGATCATCGCGCAGGCGGGGTTGATCGGCAAGAACTCGACGCCGTACACCCCGACGACCATTCACGACTTCATGCACATCAAGGCGCTCGTCGTCGATGACACGGTGATCACCGGCTCGTACAATTTCTCTCGCAGCGCGGAGTTCAACGCGGAGAACCTGCTGATCCTGGAGAGCGCCGCGCTCGCCGACCGATACAGCACGTTCATCGACCACCTGATGACAAAGTATGCCCCCGGCAACCGACCGCTCTGACGCGCGGTGCACGCGCGACCAACGAAATGAGGATCGAACGTGCCTGATGCACCGAAGGATGACCAGCCCGCGATGCCGGATGACCTGCTGCCGAACTTCACGCTCAACCGTGCCTCGCGGCGGGGCGAGCCGACGGAGGACCGGAAATTTCTCTCGTGGACGGACCGCGACCGCGCGCAGACGGCGGCGTTCACCCACAGCGACCCGTGGCGCGTGATGCGGATCACCGGTGAGTTCGTCTCCGGCTTCGACGCGCTCGCGGGGATCGGCCCGGCGGTCACGGTCTTCGGCTCCGCGCGCACGCGGGGGGACGACCCGATGTTCGCGGCGGCGCGTGAGGTCGGTGCGGCGCTCGCGCGGGCGGGGTTCGCGACGATCACCGGCGGCGGCCCCGGCATCATGGAGGCGGCGAATCAGGGCGCGGCGGGCGCAGGCGGCGTCTCCGTCGGCGCGAACATCGAACTGCCATTCGAGCAGGGGATGAACCGGTACGTCAACCTCGCGCTGAACTTCCGCTACTTCTTCGTCCGCAAGACGATGTTCGCCAAGTACGCGGAGGGGTTCATCTGCTTCCCCGGCGGCTTCGGCACGCTCGATGAATTGTTCGAATCGCTGACCCTGATCCAGACG
>JBBSII010000803.1:0-1648 GCA_038232175.1 Thermomicrobiales bacterium | reverse complement strand
GCTGGCGGATGGTCGTGTCGTGCCTGCGGGGGAGGGCGACGGGCAGGTGCGCGAATTGCTCGCGGCGCTCGTGCAGCGCGGGTATCGCGGCTACCTGACGCTCGAACCGCACCTCAAGGCGGCGGGGCCGTTCGGCGGCTTTACCGGCCCTGATCTCTTCCACACCGCCGTCGCGGCCCTCAATGGGCTGCTCGCGGAGATCGGAGGGAACGCATGATGGCGCCACGCGCGATGCGTTTCGGTTGCTGCGCGAGCCTGGCGGATGCGCCGCTCGTGCGGGACGCGGGCTTCGCGTACATCGAACTGACGGTCGGGACGCTGATGAGCGCGCCGGACGAGGCGGGATTCCGGCGCGTCGCGCACGAGATCGCCGCGCTCGGCCTGCCCGTCGAGGCGTGCAACGTCTTCATCCCGGCGACGCTGCCGATTACCGGCCCGCAGGTCGCGCGCGAACCGCTCTGGGCGTACGCCGCCACCGCCCTGCAACGGATGGGCGAGATCGGTGTGCGCGTCTGCGTCTTCGGGAGCGGCGGGGCGCGGTCGATCCCCGACAATTTCGACCGCGCCGAGGCGGGGGATCAACTCGCGGCCTTCCTCGCGCATGTGGAGGAGCAGAGCGCGCGAAATAACGTGCGGGTCGTCATCGAGCCGCTGAACCGTAAGGAATCGAACATCTTCAACTCCGTCGCGGAATCCGACGAGTTCGCGCGCGGTCGCGGCCTGCCCGGTATCGGCGTGCTCGCGGACCTCTACCACCTCTCCGTCGAGGATGAGGGGTTCGCCGGGATGCGGGCCGCCGGGGATCGCCTCTGGCACGCGCACGTCGCGGACGCGGATCGCAGCGCACCGGGCGAGGGCACGCCGACCGACTACGCCGGTTTCTTCCAGACCTTGCAATCGATGGACTATCCCGGCGCCATCAGCGTCGAGGCGCGATGGCGCGCGACGGTTGGTGACGAGGTGCGTGGCGCCGAGACGATTGATCGCGAAACCGAGCATCACCGCGCGCTCGCGTTTTTGCATCGCCAGTGGGAAGCGGCAGCGTCGTAAACCCGGAAAACGAACAACAGGGGGGGGTGATGGCGAAGAAGGACAAAGAGAAAACGAAGGTCAAAGAGAAGGACAAGGACAAGAGAGGCAAAAAAGGAACAACCGCCGCCCAGCCGGAAGCATCGACCCTACCGGACGCGGAGAGGATCGGGTTCGCCATTGTCGGCGCGGGGGTGATCGGGCCGTTCCACGCGCGGGCGATCACGGCCCAACCGGACGCGCGTCTCGTCGCTGTCTACGATGTCGTGCCGGAGGCCGCCGCGAAACTGGCGGCGGAGTTCGGCGCGGAGGCGATGACCGATCTCGACGCGCTGCTCGCGCGGGGCGACATTCAGGTCGTCGATGTCTGCGTGCCGAGCGGGCTGCACGCCGCGATCGGCATCCGCGCGGCGCAGGCGGGCAAGCACGTCATCTGCGAGAAGCCGATTAATGTCAGCCTGGAGGCGGCGGACCGACTGATCGCGGCGTGCGAGGCGGCGGGCGTGCGGTTGCAGGTCATCTCGCAGCACCGGTTCGGCGCGGGGATGCAGCGGCTGAAGCGCGCGATCGAGGACGGCACGCTCGGCACGATCGTCATGGGGAATGCGGAGACCTTCTG
>JBBSII010000802.1:0-1649 GCA_038232175.1 Thermomicrobiales bacterium | reverse complement strand
TCTGCATCGGGGAGGCGGGGAGCGTCGTCGCGGCGATGGGGATGCCCCGGTTCGCACGGTCGAGTTCCTCCCAACTCAGGCTCTCCGCGCCTTCCATATCCATGCCCATGTCCATGCTCATCGGGTCGTTCTCCATTGAAGACTCTCCTCTCGGTTGAATCAGTGCGGCGGAATGATCGCCGCGCCCTCATGCTCCATGTTCGGGCAGTGTACCACGCGATCTTCCGCTCGAATGGCGCGCGGGATGCGTACGCTATGGAACACTTTTTCGAGGTAGGTATTTCCCCGCGTTTTGTTGCGCCGCTTCTCACTGCGTGCACATTTTCCGCAATCTGCGTGCAAACCCCCTCCCCAAGTCCCCGCGCAGGGCATATGATGGCGGCACATCAACCCGCCGCCCATGTCGTGGGTGCGGCGCGTCGGCGGTGGTTGACGGATCGCGTGGGGGAAGGGAACCCGGCAGGGATGGCCAATATTCATATGGATACTGTCGTGGTTGGCGGCGGCATTATCGGAACGTCCATCGCGCACGCGCTCGCGCGGCGCGGCGTGCGGAACGTGTTGCTCCTCGAGCAACGCGCGACGAACGCGAATATGCCGCGCAGCGCCTTCGGCATCGTGCAGACGTACCACACGAACCGCGTGATGGTCTCGTTTGCGCGCCGGTCGCTCCGGTTGTACGACCAGTTCGAGGACGAAATCGGCGGCGCGCCTGCATACGAGCGCACGGGCATGCTCGTGCTCGTGCCGGAAGGGGAGCAGGAGGCACTGGAGGCGAATGTCGGCGTCGCCACACATCTCGGCAGCAAAGTCCGGTTCCTGCCGACGAGTGCGGATGTCCGGTCATTGGAGTCGCGCATCGACCTCACGGGCGTCGCGGCGGCGGCGTACGAGGCGGAGGCGGGCTATGGCGACCCGGTGCGCACCGCTGTCTCGTTCGCGATCCGCGCGCGCGACCTCGGTGTGCAGGTGCGGCAAGGCATTCGCATCCTGCGGATCGACACAGCGGGCGAGGCGGGCGACCGCCGCATCACGGGCGTTCTGACGGACGGCGGATACGTCAACACCTCCTGCGTCGTCAATGCGGGCGGCTGGGGGCCAGTCATCAGCGAGATGGTCGGCGTCCGGCTCCCTGTCGTCTCGTACCGCTATCTCGGCGTCCTGTTCCGGCACCCCCCCGGCTTCGGCGGCGCGCACGCGATCACGCTGGACCTCGTCAGCGGCGTCGTGATGCGGCCAACCGGCCCCGGCTTCACGCTCGTCGGCCCGCTCGGCGCGGTGACGGAGGACGAGGCCCCGCCGGGGTGGGACGATCCCCGGATCGACCAGTCCGGCGCGCCGGAGTACCAGACCCTGCTGCGTCGCCGCTACCCGGAGCTGGTGACGGCGAATGTGCGCGCGTCCTGGGCGGCGACGCACGACGTGTCGCCGGACTGGTACCCAATGATCGGCCCGGTGGACGGCGTGGATGGGTACTACTGCGCCCTCGGCATGGGCGGGTACGGCTTCGCGCTCGCCCCTGCCGTCGGCGAACTCGTCGCGCGCCTCGTGACGGATGAGAGCGACGACGGCTCCGTGCGCCCGAAGCGCTCGCGCGACCTCGATCCCCGCAGCCACGCCTACTTCTTCCGCCCGAACCGCTTCGACGG
>JBBSII010000801.1:0-1652 GCA_038232175.1 Thermomicrobiales bacterium | reverse complement strand
CGGGGCCGGAACTGGACGAAATCACGGATTTTGACGCCGTGCAGATGCGCGCCGACCTCCACCCGGATGTTGCCCGTGCGCAGCATGACGCGCTCGCCGCCGCGTACCGCGCAGAAGGCGTCGCCGTTCATTACGTCGAGGGGTACCGCCCGGACAAGCCGAACCAATTATTCTGCCGCGATCTAATGACGATGACGCCCGAAGGGGCGATACTTGCACGACCGGCGAGCACCGTGCGCGCCGGTGAGGAGCGGGTGCTCACGGAGACGCTCGGCATCCTCGGCGTGCCGGTGCTGATGAGCGTCCACGGGAGCGGCACCTTCGAGGGCGCGGACGCGATGTGGGCGTCGCCGGACCTCTGCTTCGTGGCAGAGGGGTTGCGAACGAACCGGGCGGGCGCGGAGCAGGTGACGTGGGCGCTGCAAAGTATCGGTGTGACGGTGGAGCGTGTCGTGCTGCCGTACGGCGCGATGCATCTCGACGGGCTGCTGAACTTCGCCGCGCCGGACCTCGCGGTCGTCTGGCCGCGACGAACGCCGATGAATGTCGTCCGCGTGTTGCAGGAGCGCGGCGCGCGCATCATGCACCTGCTGGACGAACCGGCGACGCACGACTGCCTGCCGGGCAACTTCGTGGCGATCGCGCCGCACCGCATCGTGATGCCGACGGGCGCGCCGCGCCAGCGCGCGATCTTCGAGGAAGCGGGCGTCGCGTGCATCGAGGTCGAGGTGAGCGAACTGATTAAGGCGGGTGGCGGCATACATTGCATGACGGCGTTCTTGAAGCGCGACGAGGAGCCAACGGACTGATCGACCATGCTCGTTGAACTGAGTATCCAGAATATCGCCATCATCGACCGGCTGCGCATCGCCTTCGAGCCGGGCCTGAACGCGCTCACCGGCGAGACGGGCGCGGGCAAGTCGATCATCATCGACGCGCTCGGCGCGATTGTCGGCGCGCGGACCTCGCCGGACATGGTGCGGTCGGGCGAGGATCGCGCGCGCGTCGAGGGCGTCTTCGATCTGACGAGCCGCCATGACCCTGTGCTCGCCGTCATCCTCGATGAAGCCGGAATCGAGCGCGAGGACGGGACGCTGATTCTCGCGCGGGAACTCTACGCCTCCGGTCGCTCCGTCGCGCGCATCAACGGCCAGACGGTGACGGCCAGCCTACTCAGTCGGGTCGGCGAGCGGCTCGTGGACATTCACGGCCAGAGCGCGCACCTCTCGCTGCTGCGCCCCGCAACGCACCTCGACTTCCTCGATGCCTACGCCGGTCTGCAACGGCAGCGCGCCGAACTCGCCGCCCTCGTCGTGTCGGTGCGGCAGTTGCGCGCGGAACGCACGACACTCGAACGCGACGACCGCGAACTGGCACGGCGCACCGACCTGCTCCGCTTTCAGGTCGAGGAAATCTCCGGCGCGCGTCTCGACCCGAACGAGGAGGAGACACTGCGCGCTGAACGGCAACTCCTTTCCAACTCCGCGAACCTCCAAATTGTCGCGGACACTGCGTATCGCCTGCTGCGCGAAGGTACGCCGCCGAAGGGGTCGAGCCTCCTTGAGGGTTTGCGCGATGTCGCGCGGAACCTCAGCGAACTTGCGAAGATCGACCCATCGCTCGCGGAGGCCGAGAGCGAGGTCGATGAGATG
>JBBSII010000800.1:0-1655 GCA_038232175.1 Thermomicrobiales bacterium | reverse complement strand
CATTTGTCTCTGGAATCACATCACCCCTGCGTGGGTCATCCAGCAGTTCGTTTTCGATACGCTGCATCCCCTCGTCGGTGAGCAGGTGATGCATCGTGCGCTCGAATGTTGGGAGATACACGAACTGCAACTTCATGCCCTGACTGTACCACTCAGGGGTACTTTCGTCATTGCTGCGTTCGCGCTGCCCGCCACCGCTGAAAGTCCTCCTCGATATTCGCTGTCCATTCGGGCACGTCGATCTCGCCGGGGGTGTAGACGCCCGCTGTCAGTCGCTCACGGCTGAAGGCGTCGCGCTGCATGATCTCTTCCGCGCGCTCGACGACCGCCTGCGCGAGGTGTGCCGGGATAAAGACGACGCCCGTCGGCGTGCCGAGGACGACATCACCGGGGAGCACTGTCACATTCTCGATGCGCATGGGCAGGTTAATCCCGCCGAGCGTCACATCCATGATGAATGAGGGGTGCAGGCCACGGCAGAAGATGTTGATGTCCGGCATCGCGGCGATGCCGCGATGGTCGCGGACGGTCCCCTCGATCACCGCCCCCGTGCCGGTGCGGTTGCGGATGGATGTCGTCAGGTTGTCGCCCACGAACGGCCCACCCGCGACCTTGCCGAACATATCCACGACCATCACGTCGCGCAGTTCGAGCGTGTTAATTACCCAGGAGTTCTGGCCGCCCCGGTTGCCGCGCCCTTCGGCCACGCCCGTCTCCTGGACAAGATCATGGAGATCGGGCCGGTGGGGGAGGAAGATCGCCGTGATCGCGCGCCCAACGAGGACGCGGCCCGGATGCGTCTCGAACCAGCCACCGACGAACTGCCGCACGTAGCCGAGGTTGCGGAGCGTTCCCCACGCCTCCTCGGACGAGACGGTGCGCATACGGTCGAGAATGTCGTCCGGCACCTTTGGCCGACCGTCCGGGAACCGCTCGCCGGTATACAGGCGCGTCATCTCAACGATCATTTCGCGGGGCCAGACGATGTGCACGGCGATTCCTCCTCCAAATTTCGTTGCGACACCGGATGACGCGGATTACTCCGGCAATACAGAGAAGTCAAGCGTCATCATTCGTGCCGGAAGTTCGTGCGATACCAATCTTCCGCATCTGCGCCATTCAGATCAGGGTCGCCCGCGATGCCAACGGAGCGCGGCATCGGGCGGCTTCCATGCACCCGCATCAGGGCATCGCGCGCGGTGCGGACGGTATGGAGGGCATCGGCGGTCGTCGCTCCTGTCGCGGTGAGATGACCCATCTTGCGACCGGGGCGCGGCGTCTCCTTGCCGTACAAGTGCAGTTTGACCGCCGGGAAGGCGCACGCAGCGGCCCAATCCGGCTCGCCGCTCTCCCAGAGATCACCGAGCAGGTTCGCCATCGCGGCGGGGCGCAATTGCTCGGTCGCGCCGAGCGGCAGGCCACAGACGGCGCGTACCTGCTGCGAGAACTGGCTCGTCACGCACGCATCGATTGTCCAGTGCCCGGAGTTATGCGGGCGCGGCGCGATCTCGTTGACAAGCAACCCGCCCACACCGGTGAGGAAGAACTCGACGCACGCCACCCCGACGACGTCCAGCGCGTCCAGCACGCCGCGCGCGATCGCCACCGCCTCCTGCGCGGTCGCCGGGGGCACGGTCGCTGAGGCGACGGTCGTG
>JBBSII010000799.1:0-1659 GCA_038232175.1 Thermomicrobiales bacterium | reverse complement strand
CGAACCGGCTGCCGTCGTCGTGGAGCGGGTTGTCCACCAGCCGCCGCCCCGTCTTCTCGACCGTCATCAGGAACGGCGGGTAGATTGGCGTCTGCATCACGATGCCATCGCCGGGTTCGCTGAACACCATGATCGCCGCCATCATGCACTGCACCAGTTCCGTCACCGTCTGGACGCGCTCGGGATCGACCGTCCAGTCGAAGCGGTTCTGCATCCGCTCCACGAAGGCAGCGACGAGCGTGTCCTCCCCGGTGCGGTACGGATACCCGTAGTCCTGCTGCTCCACGGAGCGCCGGATGGCCTCATGGATCTCCGGCGCGACGAGGTAATCCATGTCGGCGACCCATGCCGGCAGCACATCCGCCGGGTAGAGGTTCCACTTCGCGCCCCGCCGCGATCGCAGTTCGTCGAGGGAGAGTTCAAAGGTTGCCGTTTGCATCGGTCGCCTCCACGGCTCATTCACGAGCGGGGTCGCAGCGCGGCCCATCATTGCCAGATACGAGTTGAATAACATCGGTCCATGGCGCTGTCAAGCGAAATGCCTCACCCACAAGCGCGGTTTGAACATCGGATTGTCAGGTTTCGCCCGCCTTCCACAACGATAACGCTCCGCGCCTTATCCGCTTCGCTCATCCGTCGCTTCCTGAATCGGGAGGTCGGCGCGATTCGCATAAACGACAATCACCCCGTCCTCGATGCGCACGGGATAGGTTTTGACGCGGACGTGGGGATCGACGAGACAGCGCCCCGTCGCGATCTCGAACTCCCAGAGGTGCCACGGGCAGCGGATAATCTCGCCTTCCTGCGCCAGCGTCAGGCGGTGATTCGCCGCGGTCGGGGGCGCGTCCGCGATCACGCGACCGCTCACCCGCCCCGTGCAGAGCGGGCCGAGTTTGTGCGGGCAGAGGTTGCGGAGCGCGTGGAACGTCCCGTTGACATTGAAGACGCCGATGCCCGCGCGGCCCCGGAAGGGCACGACGAGTTTCCGCGTGCCCGGCGGGATCGCACTTGCAGGCCCGACGACGACCCGCTCCGTCTCCTCAATCGCCATCGACCGCGCGCCTACAACCCGAAGAGTTCGCGCGCGTTGTCCGCGAAGACGCGCTGGTGCAGCCGCTCCGGCAACTTCGGGAAGGTCGTCGCCGGGTCGTCCCAATCCCAGTGCGGCCAGTCCGACGCGAAGACGAGCGTCTCCTCGGCATGCATCGCGTCCAACATGCAGAAGAACTGCTCGGTGTTCTCCGGTTCGAGCATCGGCTGCGACCCGACGCGGATGTGCCCCCGGAAGTACTCGCTTGGCAGTCGCCTGACCCACGGCGTCTGGTCCCGGAGCGACTTCCAGTCCGCGTCCATGTGCCACATCAGCCCGACGGCCCAGAACTGGTCCACCTCGTCGAACAGCACCTTGAGGCGCGGGTACTTCTCGAAGACGCCCTCCGCGATGAAGGAGACAGCGTGCGCCATCGCCATCTGCGGGCGCGCCATGCGCGTCTCGATGTAGTACGTCGGGTAGCCAACGCCCGTCGGCGACCCCGCCATCCCCGCGCCCTCGTTGCCCGGATGGATCGCGACGGCGAGGCCGTGCCGCTCGCACGCCTCCCAGATTGGGTGGTAGAAGCGGTTGCCGTACGGCATCCGGCTCCCCGTCGGCAGGATGAT
>JBBSII010000798.1:0-1672 GCA_038232175.1 Thermomicrobiales bacterium | reverse complement strand
GGAAAGCACCTCAAATGCGTAAGTCCTAAGGAGAATATTTCTCCTCATTACTTGTTACTCGCTACTCCCCCTTGAGTCCTTCGTTGCGGCTGCGGACGAGGTCGATGAAGGCGCGTGCGGCGGCGGGTTGGTAGCCGTCGCGACGCCAGAGCAGGCCGATCTGCCGCCCGTGGCCGCCATCGGCGAGCCGGACGACCGCGATCTGCGAGCGCGAGATTGCGGAGAGCGACTGCTCCGGCACGAGCGTGATGCCCAGCCCCGCCGCAACGACGGAGCAGATCGTGTCCCAGTACGCACATTCCAGCACGACTTTCGGCTCGAAGCCCGCCTGGCGGCAGATGCGCAGCGTGAGATCGCGCACCGCCGACCCCTCGCTCCACAGGATGAACGGCTCGTCGCGCAGTTCGGCGGGTTCGACCGAGGCGCGGTGCGCCAGCGCGTGATTGGGGGCGACAGCGATGGAGAACAACTCGCGCCCGAGCGGGAGGGAGCCGAGGTAGCCGTGCGTCGTTGGCAGCGCGGTCAGGGCGAGATCAACCTCGCGGTGTTCGAGTTGACGCAGGAGCGTGATCGTCGGCGCTTCGTGCAATTCCAGCGCGATCCCCGCGTACCGCTGGTGGAACGCGACGAGCAGCGGCGGCAGCATCGACGCGCTGAGGGCGGGCAAGGCGCCGAGGCGCAATCGTCCGCGCTCCAGATTCGCAAGTTCCGCCAGCTCACGCTCCGCCTCCGCCGCCCGCGCGAGCAGCGCGCGGGCGTGCGGGAGCAGGTGCTGGCCCGCCTCGGTGAGGGTCACATGGCCGCGCGTCCGCTCGAAGAGCGTGTTGCCGATCTCCTCCTCCAGCTTGCGAATCTGCTGGCTGAGGGACGGCTGCGCGATGTGCAGCGCCTCCGCCGCCCGCGTGAAGTGTTGATGATCCGCCACTGCGACGAAGTACGCGAGGTGACGCAGTTCCACACCGCACCTCCGATAGTGATAGCCTATGATCGCCTCGTGGAGTATACGAAAAATGTTACCCTCGCCGCTACCCGTCGATTTGGTTGGAACATCGTGCCACTGTAGCGCCAACGGCGAGACGCGGTACACTGCACAGAGTGGAATCGCCGCGATGGCTGCGTGAGGAGGGCCGATCATGCTGTTGACGTATCTGGGACACGCTGGTTTCATGCTCGAAGCGGGCGGTGCGACCGTGCTCATCGACCCGTGGGTGACGGGAAATCCCCTCGCGACGACGACCGCCGATGCGCTCCACGCCGACACGATTCTCCTGTCGCACGCGCACAATGACCACGGCATCGACGACGCGCTGGCAATTAGCAAGCGGACAGGCGCGACGATCATCACCACCTTCGAACTGGGGGAGTGGCTCGCGGTGCAGGGCGCGACGACGATCCCCGCCAATCATGGCGGGACGGTCTCCTTCAACGGCGGCAGCGTCAAGTTCACGCCGGCGTGGCACACCTCGTCCTACGAAACGGGGCCGGGCACCTACGTGGCGGCGGGGACGCCCGCCGGGTTGGTCATCCGCTTCGGTGGCCTGACGATCTATCACACCGGCGACACCGCGCTCTTCCGGGATATGGAGTTCGTCGGCGAGGAGCAGATCGACCTGATGTGCGCCTGCATCGGCGACCACTTCACGATGGGGCCGGTCGACGCGACGCGCGCGGT
>JBBSII010000797.1:0-1688 GCA_038232175.1 Thermomicrobiales bacterium | reverse complement strand
CATTTCGTCGCTTTCGCCCGCTGCGCCTACCACGCCAACTGATCGAGCGGCGCGCCTCTATCTGGCAATGCATGAGGAGAGTTTTCCAGATGCAGCCGAAGGAACCACATCTACCCACATCACCGAGAGTGTGCCAGAGCCTGAGTGGCCGGAGACAATGCCCTTCTCGCTACTCGTTACTCGTTACTCGCTACTTCCCGAAGGGGGTGCTATGACGGAACCGGTGAGAGTCGGCCTCGTGGGGTGCGGGACGATCAGCGCGATCTACCTCAAGAATGCGCAGCGTCTCGCGGCGTTCGACATTGTGGCGTGTGCGGACCTCGTGCCGGAGCGGGCGCACGCGCGGGCGGCGGAGTACGGCGTTCCGAAGGCATCCGGCGTCGCCGCCCTCCTCGCGGACCCGGAGATCGAGATCGTTCTGAACCTGACTATCCCGAACGCGCATGCGGAGATCGCGCTGGCGGCATTGGAGGCGGGCAAGTCCGTCTACAACGAGAAGCCGCTGGCGATCAGCCGCGCCGACGGGCGGCGAATGCTGGAAATCGCGCGGGCGAAGGGGCTGCGCGTCGGCTGCGCGCCGGACACCTTCCTCGGCGGGGGCATCCAGACGTGCCGCAAGGTGATCGACGATGGTGGCATCGGCCAGCCCGTCGCCGCCGTCGCGTTCATGATGAACCACGGCCCGGAGCACTGGCACCCCGACCCCGACTTCTACTATCAGACGGGTGGCGGGCCGATGTTCGACATGGGGCCGTATTACCTCACCGCGCTCGCCACGCTGATCGGCCCGGTGCGGCGCGTCACGGGATCGGCGCGGATCACCGCGCCGGAGCGCACGATCATGAGCGAGCCGAAGCACGGGACGACGATCCGCGTCGGCGTCCCCACGCACATCGCGGGCGTGATGGATTTTGTGAGCGGCGCGGTCGGCACGATCATCACGTCGTTCGATGTCTGGGGGAGCACCCTGCCGTGTATCGAGATTTATGGCACCGAGGGGACGCTCAGCGTGCCGGACCCGAACACCTTCGGTGGCCCCGTGCGCCTGAACCGCCCGCGCGAGCAGGGGTGGGAGGATGTGCCGCTCACGCACCCGAACGCCGAGAACAGCCGGGGCATCGGCCTCGCGGACATGGCCGCCGCGCTCCGCTCCGGTCGCCCCCACCGCGCGAGCGGCGAACTGGCGTACCATGTGCTCGACCTGATGCACGCCTTCCACGATGCCTCCGACGCGGGGGCGCACATTGACATCACGAGCACCTGCGAGCGCCCCGCACCGCTCCCAATCAGTCTCGCGGACGGCGAAGTGGACGCGTAAATAACGAGCAACAAGCAATGAGGGAATCGCGCGCGATATACTGGGTGCGGGGCATGTGCGGAGAAGGAGTACCCGGATGGTGGCGAAGACGCACGCGACAGTCGAAGATCTCTACAACGCGCCTGATGACGGCAAATACGAGCTCGTGGAGGGAAGGCTGGTGCATCTGTCCCCGACAGGGTTCCGGCCAGTCCGCATTGCGGGCCGCATTTTCAACGCGCTCTGTGACCCCTACAGCGACACTTTCTCATCCCTGCGATAGGCTTCCCCTGACACCGAGAAAGGGGGCGAAATCGTGGCAACAGAAGGAACGCAAGCATTCGCATTCGGCGCGATTGGCCAATGGTCAGAGACCCTGGACGACCTGGTG
>JBBSII010000796.1:0-1746 GCA_038232175.1 Thermomicrobiales bacterium | reverse complement strand
GCTGCATCGGCTGGCGCACCGGCTCTACCTCCGGCGTGTGCCGGTGCTGCCGCGCCTCGTGTCGCACTTTGGGCGCTTCGTGACGGGCATCGAGATCCATCCGGGCGCGACGCTGGGGCGGCGGCTGACCATCGACCACGGTATGGGCGTTGTCATCGGCGAGACGGCAGAGATCGGCGACGATGTGCTGCTCTATCAGGGCGTGACGCTCGGCAATGCTCGCTTCCAGCACGGCAAGCGGCACCCGACAATCGGGAATCGCGTCGTCGTCGGCGCGGGCGCGAAGGTGCTCGGCCCAATCATGGTGGGCGACGGCGCACGGGTGGCGGCGGGCGCGGTCGTCGTCAATGACGTGCCGCCGCATACGACAGCGGCGGGCGTCCCCGCGAAGGCGATCCGGTACCGCAACCCGGAGACGGGCGAGACGCGACGGTTGGAGCAGATGCCCGACCCCGAGGGGGACGAGATCAACGCGCTGCGCGCGCGCGTCGCGGAACTGGAAGAACGGCTGGTCGCGCTGGAAGAGCGCGACGCGGACACAAACGAAATTGTCACGAGGAGGCGAACGGTCGCATGACGCTGCAGGTGTACAACACGCTGACACGGCGGGAGGAACCGTTCACGACGATCGAACCGGGCAAGGTACGGATGTACGTCTGCGGCCCGACGGTCTACGCGGACGCGCACATCGGCCACGCGATGAGCGCGATCATCTTCGATGTCATCCGCCGTTACCTCGAGTACGCAGGCTATGCGGTGAAGCACGCGCAGAACTTCACCGACATCGACGACAAGATCATCAACCGCGCGAACGCGGAGGGGCGCGACTCGAACGTGCTGGCGGAGGAGTACATCAACCAGTGGCTCCAGCAGACCGCCGCCCTCAACGTCAAACCCGCGACGCTCTACCCGCGCGCGACGCAGGAACTGGGCGAGATTCACGCGATGATCCAGGACCTCGTAGATACGGGCCATGCGTACCCGGTGGACGGCGATGTCTACTACCGCGTGCGCTCGTTCCACGGCTACGGCAAGCTCTCGCATCGCTCGCTCGACGACATGCGCGCGGGCGAGCGGATCGCCGTCGATGAGCGCAAGGAAGACCCGATGGACTTCGCGCTCTGGAAGGGCGTCAAGCCCGGCGAGCCGTCGTGGAACTCGCCGTGGGGCGGCGGGCGGCCAGGGTGGCACATCGAGTGCTCCGCGATGATTAAGGCGCACCTCGGCGACCAGATCGACATTCACGGCGGCGGCGCGGACCTCATTTTCCCGCACCACGAGAACGAAATCGCGCAGAGCGAGGCCGCGCTCCAGGTGAACCCCTTGGCGCGGTACTGGGTGCACAATGGCCTCCTGCAGATGAAGGACCCGAAGACGGGCGAGATCATCAAGATGTCCAAGTCGCTCGGCAACCTCGTCACGATTGGCGATCTGCTCGAACGGCGCAACGGCGCGGACATCCTGCGCTTCATGGTGCTCTCCGCGAACTACCGCACGCCGCTGACGTACACCGAGGAGATCTACGACGCGGCGGCGAAGGGCCTCGACCGGCTCCGCACCGCCCTGCGCGATGGCGCGGGGGCGAGCGCGGGCGACGGGACATTCACGCCGGATGCGCCGCTCGCGGGTGCCGCAGCGGGCGTGGAGGAGCAGTTCCGCGCCGCGATGGACGACGACTTCAACACGCCGAACGCGCTCGCCGCGCTCTTCGACTTCGCGCGTGCGATCAACCGGGGCAGGGACGAG
>JBBSII010000795.1:0-1748 GCA_038232175.1 Thermomicrobiales bacterium | reverse complement strand
ATCCCCGGCCTCTCTCCATCGCCCTGAGAGCACGCCTTCTGCCAGTCCCGTTCGGCGATGGAGAGGGGAGGGGAAAGTCTCGTTATCGAATGAGATTGCTACTTCCCCGCGTGCGGCACGGCGGCGATGTCGTGCTCGTCGCTCTCGTTGTCGCCCTCATCCTTTGATGCGGTGTCGGTATTCGGGCTGAAGGTGGTCGGGGCCTGGTACCCCCGGACGCTCGCGCCATAGGGTCGGGGGGCGTACCCGACGCTCGGCGGGCGGGTGGGGGGCACGGAGGCCTCCGGCCGGGAGAAGCCCTGACGTGGGGGAAGGTCCGCACGCGCGAACTGCGCGACGTTTGCCTCAAGATCGATAAATTGGTCCGCGATGTCCATCAGGTCCGTCGCCGCCTGCCGTGGCGTCGCGGCGACCTCGATCCGCAGGCCGGCATTCTGCGCGGCGTCCACGAGGTTCACAAAATCCCCGTCGCCACTGACGACGATGGCGACATCGATGTGCGGCGCTTGGGTGAGCAGGTCGATGGCGAGTTCCATGTCGAGGTTCGCCTTCGTACTCCCATCCTCGAACCGCCGCAGCGCCTTCGTCTTGACGCGAAAGCCGTTCCGCTTCAGCCAGGTGATGAAACTGTGGCTGCTCTCGTCCTCCGGGTTGTAGCCGAGGTAGGCGTACGCGCGGTGCAGACGGCGACCGGAGGTGAGAAAGTCGAGCAGGCGCGCGTAATCGATGCGGATCCCCATGTCGCGCGCGGCGAAATAGAGGTTGGACATGTCGAAGAAAATGGCGATGCGGTCCGATTCGTCGTGCCGTCGTGAAGCGCGCATAGAGAAAACCCCTTTCACATTCACTGCGTTTCTCTCCCAAAGGCAGGTCACCGGGATTGCCCCGGTCAGTATGCGTTTCGCGCGTGCGTGTCAGTTTTGGTACGAACCACCTGATCGTGGCATCAGTGTATCATGCATTCATCGCGTGAAACAAACGCCGTGCGATCCCGCTATCCCTCGCTTCCGCTCCCGACGAGCGTGCGCCATGCTTCATTGATCCCGTCGTCGCTGACCGCGTAGAAATGCCGCACATCGCCGTTCTCACGATAGGCGAGCGTATAGCGGCGCACGCCGTCGCGCATGGCGCTCCCCGCGTAGCCGAGGTTGCCTTCCCAGCGGATCGCGTCGGCCGCTGAAGCGTCCTTTTCTTGTTCGACAATCGCCTGTCGCCACAAACGCCGCGCCGATTTGCGCGTCACGTTCTCCGCCACTCTGCCGCTGCGGAGGTCGCGCATCGTGTAGTACCGCTCGCCGTCCCGCTCCTCGACGCCGAGAATCTCCACGCCCGTCTTCGGGACGATGGCCAACTCCGTACCATTGCGGCTGACTGCAGGGGCAGACGCGCCGACCGGCACCGCTTGCGCCTCCGGTACTGGCACGGGATCGGGCGCAACCGATTCCTCGATTACTGGCTCTGCCGTCTCCGGGGCGGTTGCGCGGGGCGTCCGGGTGCGTCGTCGAGGGCGGGGCTTGGCAGGTGCTGGGTCTTCTATCGAGGAAGGCGCTACGAGTTCCGCTGCCTCTTCCAGTATCGCTGATCCTGTCGGGCTTGCCGATTCCACAGCCGGAATCTCGATGGATTCTTGCTGTGTCGGCTGCGATTCCCCCGGTTCAGCTTGCGTTGGTACGTTCGCGGCGACATCGAGCGTCGTCGGACTCTCGGGCGCGGGTGTGGCCTCGGTCGGCTGAGGCTGCTCGGTCGCT
>JBBSII010000794.1:0-1756 GCA_038232175.1 Thermomicrobiales bacterium | reverse complement strand
GGGCAGACGCTGGCGTACGGCGCGCAGGTCGTGCAGGTGCAGGGCGACTTCGACGCGGCGATGACGCTCGTGCAGGCAGTCGCGGAGACGATGCCCGTCTTCCTCGCGAACAACATCAACCCCTTCCGGTTGGAGGGGCAGAAGTCCATCGCCTTCGAGCTGCTCCAGCAGCGCCACTGGGTCGCGCCGGACTGGCTCGTGCTGCCCGGCGGTAACCTCGGCAACACCAGCGCGATTGGCAAGGGGTTCATCGAGGCGTACGAACTCGGCCTCATCGCGAAATTGCCGCGCATCGCGACGGTGCAGGCGGCGGGCGCGTCCCCCTTCGCGCGCTGGTTCGAGCAGGGGTTCGACAACTACGCGCCGATGCAGGCCGAGACGGTCGCCTCCGCGATCCGCATCGGCAACCCGGTTTCGCGCCACCGCGCCCGCCGTATCCTCCAGCGAACCGGGGGCGTCGCCCTCGCCCTACCGGATGAGGCGCTCCTGGCGGCGAAGCGGCAGATCGATCACGCCGGCATCGGTTGCGAACCTGCCTCCGCCGCCTCGCTCGCGGGCATCAAGGCACTGCGCGAGCGCGGCATCATCAAGCCGGGCGATGACATCGTCGGCATCCTCACGGGCCACGTCCTCAAGGACGCCGAGGCGACTGAGCGCATCCACCTGACCGGCCCGGACGCCCGCCCCCTCATCGTCATTGAACCGACGCTCGCAGCCGTGCAGCGGGTGCTCGCCAATGGCTAGGATGTGGGAATTGAACCACGAAGACGCGAAGAACACGAAGGAAACACGAAGAAGAGAAGCGATGAAGAAAATGACACGGCACATACATGTGGTTGGAACCCTATTTGAAGCCTTAAACCTCCTCTTCTTCCCTCTTCGCGTCCTTCGCGTATTCGTGGTTCAAGTGCATTTCTCTCCCGCCCGGAGGAGGATTACGGTGCGCGTGCCGGCGTCGAGTGCGAACCTCGGTCCGGGTTTCGACCATCTCGGCCTCGCCCTCGCGCAGTACACGACGATCACGGTGACGGCGGGGGTGGCGGGCGCGGCGACGGTGGGCGGGTTGGATGCCGAACTCCTCGCGGGCGCACCGAACCTCGTGGAATCCGCGATGCAGCGGCTCGCGGAGGAGGCGCGGCGACATCTGCCGCCGTTCGTCCTCCATGTCGAGAACGGCATCCCGGTGGCGCGGGGCATGGGCGGCTCGGCGGCGGCGGTCGTTGGCGGATTGCTCGCCGCGAACGCCCTGCTCGATGAGCCATTCGACCGCCTCTCGGACGACGTGGACGACCCGCTGCTCGGCATCGCGAGCGCCATCGAGGGCCACGCCGACAACGCCGCCGCCGCGCTCTACGGCGGCATCGTCGCGGCGGACGGCGGTATTGCGTTCTCGCTCTCCGACGGGTCGGACTTGCGCGCCGTCATTTTCGTGCCGGACACGACGCTCCACACGACCGCCGCCCGCGCCGCGCTGCCGCCCGAAGTGCCGCATGTGGACGCGGTGACAAATGTCGGGCAGGTCGCGCTGCTCGTCGCCGCGCTGATCGACCGCGAGTACGACGCCCTCAGCCGCTTCATGCGCGATCGCCTGCACGAGCCGTACCGCGCGTCGCTGATCCCGTGGCTGGAGCCGTTGATCGGTGCGAGCGAGCGGGCTGGTGCGTACGGCGCGTGCCTCAGCGGCGCGGGGCCGTGCGTCCTCGCCCTCGCCTCCCCCGCACTCGCCAAGCAGGTCGCCGCCGCCATGCGCGAAACT
>JBBSII010000793.1:0-1758 GCA_038232175.1 Thermomicrobiales bacterium | reverse complement strand
TGGAGCGTGGACGAACTGTTGCACTACCGGGTGCCTCCCGCTGCGTGGCGACCGCCGAAGAAGTGGGGAAGACGGACGAAAGCGCAGGAGGCGCTCATCGCGCGATGGGCAGCATGACCACCGTTCCCCATACACCTACCAGAGGAGAAGAAGGAAGATATTCTCATTCTCTTCCCTTCTTCGCGTTCTTCGCGCCTTTGCGGTTCAAATTCCCCTCTTGTCGCATCAGGATTGTGGGTGAATGCACAATCATGAAGCTACGGCACCGTGTCTCCGACGCCGAGCAGGAAGCAGAGCAGGGCTTTCTGCACATGGAGGCGGTTCTCCGCCTGATCCCAGACGCGGGAGCGCGGCCCCTCGATCACCTCGTCGCTGATCTCCTCGCCCCGGTGCGCGGGGAGACAATGGAGCACGATCGCGTGCGGCGGCGCGACGGAGACGATGTTCGTATCGACCGTCCAGTCGGAGAAGACGGCGCGGTGCCGCTCGACGCTCGTCTCCTGCCCCATGCTCGTCCAGACATCGGTGTAGATGACATCCGCGCCCGCCGCCGCCGCGAGCGGGTTGCGGAAGGAGACGGCGTCACCGGCGGCGGCAATCTCCCCTTCCGGCGGTCGGAACTCGTCCGGCGACGAGAGAATGAGGTGGTAGCCGAACATTCGCGCCCCTTCGAGCCAGGAGCGGGCGGTGTTCGACGCACCATTGCCGATGTACGCCACCCGCATCCCCGCGATGCCGCCCCGCTTCGCGAACGCCTCCTCGACCGTGAAGATGTCCGCGAGAATTTGCACCGGGTGCGCGTCGTCCGTGAGGGCGTTGATAACGGGCACGGGAGCGGTCGCCATCTCCATCAGCCGCTCGGTGGTGAAGGTGCGATAGGCGATGGCGTCGCAGTACCGGGCGAGGACGCGCGCGGCGTCGCGGATCGGCTCGCGCGTGCCGAGGGCGATCTCGTTCGTGCCGAGCGTCAGCGGGTGCGCACCCAGTTGCGCGATGCCGACCTCAAACGAGCCATGCGTCCGCAGGCTCGGCTTTTCGAGGATTGTCGCGACGGATCGCCCCGCGAGGACGTGCGCGTGGCTCCCCTTCGGCGCGGCCTTCAGGCGCGTCGCGAGGTCCAGCACGTCGTACGCCTCCGCCCGCGAAACGTCCGTCAGACTGAGAAAATCGCGTTTATCTGCCAATCGCCTACCCCCGGCCCCCTCCCCTGCGGGGAAAGGGATGACTCGTTGCGGCATCGTGCCTTGTGAATGATTGCCGTACCTTACCCCTCTCCCTTGCCAGTTTACCGGAATTGCACCGTGGCGAGCGAGTGCGGCGGCAAGTCCATCTGCCAGCCATCCCGCGCGTTGCCGCTGACGGCGAGCGGGACGGGTGCGACACGGTCGGGATCGTCCGCGCTGTTCTGGTCGCGCGGGCTGGCGGCGGTCAGCAATTGCGCGTCGGGCTGTGCCAGATCGCCGACGCCATGAAGCGCAATCCGTGCCGACTCGGTCAGGTGGCGGTTGACGAGCGTGACGATCATGCGCGCGCCGTCGGTCGAGGCCGTCCCACTCACCGCCCGCGCGCCGTTCGGCACCGTCGCGCCACCGGCGGCATCGACGCGGAGCGCGGTCGCGCCGATGTGCGGGGCGTGCATCCGCAGGACGTGGTAGGTCGGCGTCACCCACATGCGCGCGTCGGCCGTCATCACCGGCGCGTGGAGCACATTAACGATCTGCGCGAGGTTCGCCATCGAAAGCACCGCGCATTGTCGGT
>JBBSII010000792.1:0-1760 GCA_038232175.1 Thermomicrobiales bacterium | reverse complement strand
CGTGCTCAGCGTCACCGTGCCCGCGAATGACATATGATGCTCGGAGCAGCCGATGGTGATCGTCGGCCCTTGCAGCGCGTTGGGCACCCGCTCGACAATTGTGCGGACGAGGTGCGTGCCGATCAGTGTGTCCGTCATCTCGGGGAGGTGCGGGCCGTGCTGCTCGATGGAACCGGCGGCGATGACGACAGTGTCATATCCCTGCGCGATCGCGTCGCGCACTTCGGGCCAGGTCAGTTCAGTCGTGTCGAGGCTGCGCGGGGGCATGGGCGACGCTCCTTCATTGGGATCAACGTTTCTCACCAGAGTATGCCCGCGACGGCGAGGGCAAGCAAGGATCAACCGCGATCCGGCGCATGGCGGACGATGAACGACGACCGTGGAGGGGAGACTGCATGAAGGCGCGACTGAGGTGGGGCGTTCTGGGCACGGGGAGAATCGCGCAGATCTTCGCGCGCGGCGTGGCGGAGTCCACTGAGAGTGAGATCGTCGCGGTCGGCAGTCGGACGCGCGCGGCGGCGACGGCGTTCGGCAAGGCGTTCGGCGTGCCGCATCGCCACGGGTCGTACCGCGCGCTGCTCGCGAACCCGGCGGTCGAGGCGGTCTACATCTCCACGCCGCACCCGATGCACGCCGAGTGGGCGATCAAGGCGGCGGAGGCGGGCAAGCACGTCCTTTGCGAGAAGCCGCTGACATTGAACCACGCGGAGGCGATGGCCGTCGTCGAGGCGGCGCGGCGCAACAACGTTACCCTGATGGAGGCGTTCCTCTACCGTTGCTACCCGCAGACGGAGACCCTTGTTGCGTTGATCCGCGCGGGCACGATTGGCGAGGTCCGGCTAATTCAGGCGGCGTTCGGCTTCAACACCGCGTTCAACCCGGCGGGGCGGTTGTTCCGCCAGGACCTCGGCGGCGGGGGCATCCTCGATGTCGGCTGCTACTCGATCTCGATGGTGCGGCTGCTCGCCGGGGCGGCGACGGGGCGGCGATTCGCGGACCCCATCGAGGTGAAGGGCACGGCGCAGATTGGGGAGATCAGCCGCGTCGATGAGGACGCCGTCGCCGCGCTCCGCTTCCCCGGCGGCATCCTCGCGTCGGTCGCGACGGGCGTGCGGGTGCAGCAGGAGAATGTTGTGCGGGTCTTCGGCTCCGAGGGCCACATCCTTCTCCCAGTACCGTGGGTGCCGAGCAGAGACGGCAGCCCGACCGCGATCATCGTGCAGCGGACGGGCGAGGACCCGCGCGAGGTCGTCGTCCCACCGACGATTAATCCCTACGGGCTGGAGGCGGACTACGTCGCGGCGCAGGTCGCGGCGGGGGTCCGCTCGCCGCCCGCGATGTCGTGGGAGGATTCGCTCGGCAACATGCGCACGCTGGATGCGTGGCGCGACTCCATCGGCCTTGTCTACGACCGCGAGCGACTCGACGCGCCGGTCGGGACGGTGCACGGCGGCCTGCTGCGGGTGCGACGCGACCATTCGATGCGCTACGGGCGAATTGCGGGGATCGACAAGCCCGTTTCGCGGCTCGTGATGGGCGTGGACAATCAGCGCACAATGCCGCACGCCGCCGTGATGTTCGATGACTTCTTCGAGCGCGGCGGGAACTGCTTCGATACGGCGTGGGTCTATGCCGGTGGCATGTGCGAGCGCGTGCTGGGGCAGTGGGTGCGCAGCCGCGATCTCCGGGAGCGCGTCGTCATCCTCGATAAGGGGGCGCACACGCCCTTCTGCACCCCGGAGGATTGCGACCGGCAGTTT
>JBBSII010000791.1:0-1767 GCA_038232175.1 Thermomicrobiales bacterium | reverse complement strand
CGAACAGGCACTGGGTGCCGTTGCGGGTGTACTCGTGCTCACGCCGCGCCGGGCGGTCGGGGCTCGGCGGCGTGTCGGGCTTGGTTGGCGCCTTGGCCTGGATGCCGGTCTTCTCGTCGATCGAGACGACGAGCACGTTGGCGGGCGGATCGACGGACAGGCCGCACACCGCCGAGCAGCGCTCCTCGAACTCGGGGTTAGAGAAGTCGCTCATGATCCAGTACTCCGTCAGGTGCGCCTTGATCGCCGCGCGCGCAAGGATCACGTGCGCCTGGGAGCCCGACATCCCGACCGCGGCCCCCAACTGCTCATAAGTCCAGCGTTCCTGGCGCGCCCCCTCGGGCGTGGCCGGCGGACGGGTGCACGCCTTGGCGATCAGCCGCGCCCTGGTCTCGGGGCCGTGCGTCAACGGCGCCCACGGACGCGGCGCGTCGGCGAGTTCCTCGATCCCCGCCCGCGCGTAGCGCCCGCGCCACTTCACCACCGTCGGCGGCGAGCACCCGACACGCCGGGCGATCTCCTCGCCCTTCAGGCCTTCAGAGGCGCACAGCACGATCCGCGCACGCTCGACCAGCCGGACCTCAGAGCTCGAAGCACGCACGACCCGCTCAAGCTCCTCGCGGTCCAGGGCAGGACACCTGCCCGAACCAACGCAATGCCGACAACTCGATCCGCCTGATGACACCCATCGCTGACTCCCATCCTCGCCGAACACACCGGCGAGAACTTCCAGGCGCCCCGTAGCAGGACGAACCACTAGATGAGTGATTCCGTTCCGCGGTTGGCGGAGCGGGGTCGCGAGGGTACATAGGAAGGGTCTCGAAGGTCGGCGTTGCTATCGCCAACGTCGACCCCCTGAAGGAGGTGGTCTACGTGCCTGCCGATCTCGACACCCTTCTGACGGCACTTTACGTGCTGGCAGACGATCTCCTGCCGCGTCGGGGACGTGCAAGGAGACGCCCGAAGATCACCGATGCCGGACTGGTCTGCCTGGCTGTCGCGCAGATCCTGCTTGACGTGCCGTCCGAGCGGCGGTTCCTGCGCTGGGCGATGTGCCGGCTGGGAGACCTGTTCCCGTACCTGCCCAGGCAGCCCGGCTACAACAAGCGGATGCGCGCGCTCGCGCCGCAGATCGTGCGCCTGCTGAACGTGGTCGCGTTCTCCTCGCCGTCGTGGTGTGACAACGTGCGGTTGCTGGACTCCACACCGGTGTCGTAGGGGCAGTCGCGGGAAGTCGTCAAGCGCTCGGAGTTCGCCGGACACGCCGCCTACGGCTACTGCGCCAGCCGCAGCCGCTACTTCTGGGGCTCCCTGCTGTACCTGCTGTGCGTATCGGACGGCATGCAGATCGCCTTCGAGCTCGCCGCTGCCAACGTCTCCGAACGCCAGGTCGCCGCCGAGATGCTCGCCCGCGTCAATCTCGACGGTTACACCGTGATCGCCGACAAAGGCTTCGCAGGCCAAGACTTCGAAGCGCGCATGGCTGAGTTCGGCGCGATCTTCCGACGCCCCGACCGCAAAGGAGAGGAGCCCCGCTTCGGCGGCCTCGGCCCGATCCGCCAACGGATCGAAAGCATTTTCGACACGCTTAAGAGCCAACTCTCCCTCGAACACCACGGCGCGATCGTAGTCGTTCAGGGGGTGTCGTGATGTCGGGAAGGGTTCCTGCGTGGCGAATGGAATCTTGCGTTTGTGCGCCGGGGGGATGCAGAAGCGATTGGGGTTGCGGGCGGCGAGCGGGCTGGACGGCTGATGCTGGAGTTCTTT
>JBBSII010000790.1:0-1771 GCA_038232175.1 Thermomicrobiales bacterium | reverse complement strand
CACCGTCGACCTCGACCTCCTGCTCGCCCGCAAGCGAGAAGAGCAGCGCCTCCTGTACCCGGTGATACAGCTCGTCACTCGCCCCGCCCGGCACGATGCGGTACGTGCCGTAGGTGAGCTCCTCGAGGTTCGAGGTGTGCGGCGCCGTCTTCTGATGGTACTCGAACTGCCAGTCAGCGGCACGGAGAAGGTTGGCGGGTTTGATTCCTCGTTCGCCGGCGGTACGCTGGGCGGCGCCGGCTTCGACGATGTGGTCGGCGTCGTCGTACGCCGTCCCTGTCGGTGGCGACGGTTGAATTGCGGTCACGAGCAGTTCTCCTATTGGAAGAGTCGAATGGCGAAGTGGAGTACGCATGTCACGCCGACGTCACCCAGCTCAGCGCGGACGTCTGTCCGGCGGAGGTGCCCATCACGTCGCCCACCGCGCCGTGGGCGACGAGCGGGTTGAGGTGGCCGACACTGGGCTCCTCCTCTTCCGGGAAGGTGCGGCCGAACCCCATCCACGCGGCACCCAGAGCGCCGGCGAACCCGCCAAGCGTGCCGTCCTCGAGGTAGGCCGTCTGGACGATGTGCGGGAGCGTGAACTTGCGGAATGTGCGCTCCATGGTTTGCCGCACCACCGTCGAACACCGCGGGACCTCGCCAGTGAGCAGGATCTTCTCGGGCGCGAAGATGTTCGCCAGATTGGCGGCGAGCATGCCCAGATAGGTCCCGAGTTCAACCAACCGGGCGTGCAGCAGCGGATCACCCGCTTCGGCAGCGGCGACGATATCCGCGAGCGCGAGGTCGTCACCCTTGGCGAGTAGGCGCTCCCGCGTCGGGGTGCGCTGCCACGCGCCGAGCAACGTGCGCGTCGACTTGATGAACCCCTTCGCGGACACGAGGTCCGTGACGAGCTGCGGGCCGTCGCTCGTGGGGAAGACCATGTAGCCGGCCTCACCCGCCATCGCGTTCGCGCCGCCGTACAGTTTCCCGTCGATCACGATGCCGAGTCCGACGCCGGAGCGCACCGTGAGGCAGAGGAAGTTCTGCCCACGCCGGCCACTGCCGCGCAGCAGTTCCGCGTAGGCGAGCGCCCGGATGTTGTCTTCGACGAACACCGGGATGTCGCCGAATGCCTCGGCGAAGCGATCGCGCACCGGGACCTGATCGAAGTCCGGCAGCAGCCGGTAATGGAGGATACGCCCGGCTCCGCAGTCGATCTGGCCGGGAGCGGCGATCCCGACCGAGAGTAGGGGAGAAGTCGCGCGCGCGGCCAGCGAGCGGGCGAGCTCGATGATAGTCCGCAGCACCTCTTCCCGATCGGCCCCGGCCTTGATGGGCACTTCCCTTTCGTGCAGCGCGCCACCCGCGAGGTCGCTGAGGACGGCACGCGCGCGCAGCGCCTCGAAATCGAGACCCAGGAAGCAGCCGTGGTCCGGGTTGATGCGGAGCGGCACCGGTGCGCGCCCCGGCCGCGACTGCATGGGTTCCCCCTCGACGAGGAGCCCGGCGCGGAGGAACTCGTCGACGTAGCCGCCCACGGCGGTCGCATTGATGTTCAGTCGCCGCGCGAGGTCAAACCGGGAGCACTGGGTGCTCCGGAAGATCTCGTTGAGGATCTGCGCTTTTTTCGCGGCCAGCTTCGTTTCCCGCGGTCTTGGGTGCATCGAAGTCCGGGTTGGCGCGGCAGGCGACGTTCGGGGACCGGCGTCACTGTTTGTGTCGTTTGGCAATTAATGTATACGGATGGATATTATAGTGACGTAGAAACTCATCTGTCAAGATTTCT
>JBBSII010000789.1:0-1776 GCA_038232175.1 Thermomicrobiales bacterium | reverse complement strand
TTTGCCGTAGGTGCCCATCGCATCGGTGGTGGTGTTCCGCCGAGTTGATCGGGCTAGGCTAGTAAGGCGGGAGACATCACCGAGATGATGCCCGTCAACTGAGGAAATCAGAGGGGAATCTATAACCAGCACCCCTTGCGGAATGCGAGGCTGCAAACTTCTGAATACCTCGGCCGTTACCGGCACGGTATCCTGTTGTTAAGCGATCTCCGGTTGATCGTCTTTCCGTCTCCCGGTTTGTGAACAATGTAACTATATCATCCGCCGCCACCCTGGTCAACCCTTCGGATGGCCAGTATCCCGAACCATACCTTTGGACAGGTACAACCGGAAAGGTATGACAGACAAGGGATAGCATGATTCATACCACTGCTCCTGATTGGCAACATCTATCGCCGCGATATTATTCCGCCAGTCGCCCGAGCGACTCCGCCAATTGCCGCAATCGGGCCGCGTTCACCGCGTAATACTTCATCCCGTTCGCGGGGCGGACGCGCACGACACCGGCGGATTCCAACATGCTGAGGTGACGCGAGACGGCGGATTGCGAGATGCCGAGCCGCGCGACGACCTCCTGCGCGTAGAGTTCGCCGCCCCGCAAAATCGCGATGATCCGCAGGCGGGTGCCATCGGCGAGGGCGCGCAGAGCGGCGAGGTCGCTGCCCGCCACTGGCTCCTCCGGCGCGCGGCCATTGCGCGCGGGTCGCCCGAGCGGGCGCGTCGCGTCGAAATAGACGACGAGTTCCGGCGGGTAGAGCACGTACGAGAGGAATGGGCCGAGGTGTGCGCACGGCACGAAGATGGCGCGCTCCACCTCGCGCGCCGCGTGCTCGATCTCCGGTGGGAGTCGGTTGCCGGTCATATCCGCGAACGCCTCGTCCAGGTACGACTCATGGAGCCGCTCGGCCCGCTCCGCCGCGCCGTGGAGCGCCCCGATGGATGCCGCGAAGTCCACCGCGTGGAACCGCTCCTCGAATGTGTCGTAGAGCGCGAGCACGCGCGCCTTGAGGTCTGCCGGGTGCAGCGCGAGCGCGACGACATCCACGAGCGTCGCGCGGGTGATGCCGGGCGCGAGGAAGCGTTCCCACGCGGCGCGGTCGCCCGCCGCCGGGTCGGGCAGATCGACTCCCTGCTCGTTGTGGACGCGCCGCAGCGCCCGCTTCAGCGTGTCGAGGTACCACGCGGGGGGCTTGTCACTGAGCCAGGCGCGATAGGCGGCGTACGGCGCGTCGCGGCGATCCAGCGCGAGTGGGTCGAAGGGCATCAGCAGTTCCTCGGCGAAAGAGATGCTGCGCCCGGACGCGCCGTAGATCGTGTCGAGCGTGTGGACGGTCTCCGCGTCCATCGCCGCGCGGGTCGCGACACACCACGGGTCCGCCTCCGCCCCCATCTCCGGCGCGCGATGGACGAGCACGAGCGTTTCGATCAGATCGAGCGACGCGGAAACGACGAACTCCATCGTCAGTGTTGGTCGCCCGACAAGCAGTTTGCCCATGTCCGCGCATCCCTCCCCGCACCCTCGCCGTTCGCGACGGTAGCCATGCAATCAAACGGTTATGCGGGTATGACGATAGCAGCACAGCGGTTATGCCGTCAAGCGCATATCGCGCGCACCAAGGGGTGAAACCAGACCGGCAAATGGCTTGGCATGATCTACTCAGTGCACCAGCCCGCGCCATGTGCCAACGATCAGGTACGTGACCGCGAGCAGTGCGTGTTCGCCCCACCCATCCGCCCAATCGTGGATTTCGGCGGGCGTCATCTTGCGGCCCAGCC
>JBBSII010000788.1:0-1792 GCA_038232175.1 Thermomicrobiales bacterium | reverse complement strand
GGTGCCTGTCCGCAGGTCGAGCGTGCCGCTTATGCAGTTGAGTACCCACCGGTCGCGGTCGAGGTCGGTGTCGAGGATGGCGACGGCGGGGTCGGATTCTGCTAGCGCGACCATCGCGGTCAGCCCGGCGCGGAAGTGCGAGCGCCGCGCCCACTTCGCCACCTCATCGCGCATCGCCTCGGGCGCGTCCGCCGCCTCGTGGTAGATGCTCGCGGCGGTCGCCTTCGCCAACTCCATCACCGCGCCGCGCGTGTCGGCCTGCCAGCGCGTCGTGTCCCAGATGAACCACGAATCGAGCGACTTGCAGTAGCGGACGCGGTCGCCGTGCTGCCGGACGAACCGCGCGGCATTCGCGACCTCATTCAATTTCCGCTCGATCTCCCCGCCGCGCGCGTCGGGACGGATCGGGGTCGGCTCGGGGGAGTGGTCACCGTTCGGCTCAGTGCGCTTCCTCAGCTCGGTGTACACCTCGGCTGCCATCGCCTTCTCCAATGTCTTTGCGCGGTAATCGGACCGCTCCCACTTCGCTCGATAGAGACCCGACCGGCGGAAGAGCCGGTCGGTCCGCGCCGGGTCGTTGCCCGTCCAGAACATCAAGAGGCTGCACAACGCGAGGTCGGCGGCGCTGTCGTCCCCGTTGTGCGCTGATGTGTCGCCGTTCCAGAGCGCGCGGAACAACTGGCCGTTCTTCGCGTCCATCGCCTTGTCTATCAACGCGCTATCGTCCAGGCTGATCGTGTTGCGAGGGCTTGTGAGGCGGTTCGGTGCGACCTCGGGGAAGAGGCGGCGGTAGAGGTCGGCGAGTTCGTCCTGACGATCCTGAGGGGCGCTGGGGGTGCCTTCGAGGTGGTCGCCGGTCAGCGTGAAAAAGCGCTGCGTGTCGTAGACCTCGACGATGTGCGGCCGCGTCACCTTGCACTGCTCGCCCGGCTTGATCGCCTTGACGATGATGTGGACGCCCCTCCCCGACGGGCTGATCTCGGTGTAGGAGTCGAGGCCGTCGATGATCGCCTGCGCCCACGTCTCGATCTCCCCCGTCTCCGGGTCGCGGCAACCATCCAGGTCAACGCCGGTGTAGTCATCGGTCGTGGCGAAGACGAACCCGATCCCCCCGCCGACGATGCCGCTCGCCGCCGCGTTTGCCTCGGCGAACGTGCCCCAGGTGGCGGGGTCGGTCGTGCTCGCTTGCCCGCCGGTACGGGGATTGACGGGGATCTTCGTCATCTTCTCGCCGCGCCGCTCGGGACGCCACGCGACCATCTGGCCGCGCGCCAGGAGTTCGGCGGGTATCGCGCTCGTGTTCATGCGTCACCAGCCGTCTCGGCGAGGAAGCGCCGCACGAGGCGGCCGCTGGCATCGCGAGTGACGATGACGTAGCGGGACGGCTCCCCTCCGCCGTCGATTTTTTCGCCGAGGAAATAAAATCTGATGCGCAGATGCTCATCGGGGTGGATCTGAAACCAGTGCGCGTCGGCCTCGTCCAACAAAACCTGGGTGCGAAGCCGCGTATTGCGGGGGAGTGGTCGCGATGGGGCTGCGGTCGGGGTGTTCATCGCGCACCAGCCTGTGGCCCGGCGATGAGCATCGCGCATATCGAGCGCCGTTTTGCCCGGCGTCGCAAGAGGCAGTTCTTGATTGTCGGTGCGTTTCGTGCTACCATCGACGTACTCCAGTTCAAACCTTGTGTCTGCCTGCGACTGCCTTGCCCGCAGTCCGGCACGTCCGAATCATGCCGCGCGTCCATCACGCGGCCCGTCTGCCTCGGTGTCGAGGGCTGCATTCACGATCCGCC
>JBBSII010000787.1:0-1798 GCA_038232175.1 Thermomicrobiales bacterium | reverse complement strand
GCCGATCATGCTCGGCGCGCAGGATTGCTACTGGGCGGACGAGGGCGCGTTCACGGGCGAAGTCTCCGCGCTGATGCTCAAGGACCTCGCGCAGTACTGCATCGTCGGCCACTCCGAGCGGCGCGCGCTCTTCGGTGAGACGGACGAAACGGTCAACAAGAAGGTGCGCGCGCTCCTCGGTCACGGCATCCGCCCGATCTGCTGCGTCGGCGAGCGTCTGGAGCAGCGCGAGGCGAACGGGACTGATGCGTTCATCTCCGGGCAGGTGCGCGCTGCGCTCGCGGGGGTTTCCGCCGAGGAGGCGCTGAATGTCATGATCGCCTACGAGCCAATTTGGGCAATTGGTACGGGCCGCGCCGCGACCGCCGAGGAGGCGAACCGCGTCTGCGGCATGATCCGGGGCGAGGTGCAGACGCTGTACGGCGCGCCAACCGCCGAGGCGGTGCGCGTCCAGTACGGCGGCAGCGTGTCGGGCCGGAACGCCGCCGAATTAATGGCGCAGCCAGAGATCGATGGCGCGCTCGTCGGTGGTGCGAGTCTGCGCGCCGACGAGTTCGCGACCATCGTGCGGGCAGCGGCGGAGCAATAGAGATAGGAGTGACGCAGTTCGCGAGAGAAACTAGGTGGGGGGGGTTGAAGCCCGCCACCACCGGGAAAATCGCCCCAATTGCGTAACTCCTAAGGGGAAAGAAACGGGAGCGGCATGTCGCCGCTCCCGTTTGCATTGTCGTGAACTGTGCGGAGGTTATCCGTCGCCCAACCGGCGGACGAAGTTCTTACCGGGGGCGCTCGGCGGGCCACCGGTCGAGGTGGTCGGACCCTGCGCGCCACCGGCTGGCGACGAGTTGCCCTGGCCGGAACCAACCGGGCCGCTCGACCCTGTTGTCCCCGTCCCGGTGGATGGCTGCGTCGCCGTATTCGGCGGGGGCTGCACCGCCACATTCGGGGGTGCTGTCACCGGGGGCGCGGTCGTTGGGCCGGGGGCCGCGAGGAACGGCGTGACCAGCGTGATTACTTCGTCGGGCGTGCGACCCTTCGCGACGACGTCCGGTGAGACGACCATGCCCGCGAGATCACGGATGATCGATGCGTGCTCCGCCTCCACCGCGTGGATCGTCACGGCGGCTTCGAGCAGGTCCTTGCTCTGGATGAAGCCCGCCGCGCCGAGGTACGCCGACGCGCCGATGTCCTCCACCACCGCAAGGGCGTTAACCAACTGCGTACGGTTGGTGATCGGACCCGCCGCAGCGAGGTTGTACGCGGGCAGCGCCTTGACGGGCGTGCCGCCGAGCTTAGTGATCACCTGCGTCAGCGTGTCAACGTGCGTCTGCTCCTGCGCGCCAAACGTTGTCAGGTACTGCTGCTCGACGCCCTGGAGGACGTTCGCGCCGATCAGCGCCTTATAGAGCGCGTTCTCGAAGTGTTCGAGCGTCAGCGCATAGTTCAGGACATCAATGTCGTTATTGAACGTAACCATCGTGGCGTTATTCTCCCTTCATACTTCGTATCCGGCGGGTTAGCTGCCGAGGATCGGCCCGGCGGCGGCGAGGACCATGTCCGGCGTCAGCGCTTTCTCGAAGGCGTTCGGCACCGGCGCCATCCCATCCTGGCGGCGGAGGATCGCGGTGTGGCGTGCCTCGACCTGCTGGATGCCACCCGCGACGGTGAGGATGCCCTTGTCCTTGATGAACCGTGCCGCGCCTCTGTACGCGCCGACACCCGTCTCCTCGAGCACGCGGAGAAAGTCGATGATCGTCTTCTCATCCGTGTAGGCCGGGAAGTTGTACTTGGCCTGCTC
>JBBSII010000786.1:0-1802 GCA_038232175.1 Thermomicrobiales bacterium | reverse complement strand
GCGACGTTGAACGATCTGACGGTGGGACTCCTGCTGCGCGCAGGACACCGGAATGCGGCAGAAGGACGGCGTATTTATGCGGCCTTCCCCGATCATGCCGTCGCCTTACTTCCCACGGGATGACTTTGCAACAGCCCTGGGCTGATGAATGATTAACTGGTTGATTCGGTAGTCCGGGGACGCAGGCTGAAAGCCTACGCCACTGAGTGAGAAGTCCGGCTCAATGACGCGCTGGGAAGGAGCAACAACGATGTTCACACGATGGGGTCGGTTCGTTTCTCGCCATCGCTGGGATGTGTGATGGGCGGGTGGAACTGGTAGGCGCCCAAGTCCGTCGTCGCCTTCACACGGCGGCTCGGCCTCGGCGAGACCGCCACGCCGGAGCCTGCACGGACGCCATCACGCCCGTACGGCTCCGCACCCGGCAACCTAACCCGCATCGAGGCCAAGGGCGACTGAGAAAGAATCGAACCGCCAAAACGCCAGGAGGGATTTAACACAGCGGACTCGGAGACCACAGAGAGCACAAAGAATTAAAAAAGAGGATTGCTCTGTGCCCTCTGTGCCCTCTGTGTTGAGATCCCGTTTCCCCCGGGTTGTTGGCGGCTTATCGGTCAATTAAAATGTAAGGCCCCGACAGTCTCTGCCTCGCATCCGAACCCTGCGGCCTTGCGGCTTTCCGGTATTCGTCTACGCTGCTATCGATCATCGGGACCTTACAATCATGAATATACAGACTGTTCGGACATTTGTCAAGGGGTTTGGGCGAGCAATTCCCGAAGGGTCAGTCCGTCGCCGGTGTGGGCACGGCGGTCGTCCGCTTCGGCAGCACGATTAACATGTGCGCGGCGGTCACGGTGAAGCCCCAGAGCAGGACACCGGCAACGATCAGTGTGGCGATGTAGCTCGTCCCGTCGATGATGCCGCCGACGAGCGCGGTGCCCACACCGCCGCCGAGGAAGAGCGAGAAGGCGAAGAGGGCGACGGCGGTGCCGCGCGCCTGCGGGAAGGTCTCCGTCGCGCGCGTCTGGAGTGTCGAGTGGCAGAGCGCGAAGCCCGCCCCCGCGAGCAGCATCGAAAACAGAAAGAGGGGCCACGCCGGGATCAGCGCCGCCGTGACATACCCCGCGCCCATCATGCCGCCACCAATGAGGATCAGCCGTCGCTCGCCGAGGCGGAGCACGAGGTAGCGGAGCGACCGCGCCGCGCCGAGTTGCGCGACCCCGGTGAAGCCGAGCAGCAGCCCAATCGCGAGCGAGCCGAGGGCGAACCGGTGGTTCAGGTAGCCGCCGAGGTACGAGAAGACGCCGTTGTACAGGAACCCTTCGAGCATCACGAGTAGCAGCAGCGGCGCCATGCGCGGCGAGCGGAGGGCCGAAAGGTAGACATCGCGCGGGCGCGGGCGCGGGTTCGGCAACGGGAGGCGAATCTCCTCCTTCATCAGCAGCAGGAGCGCGACCGCGACCACGCCGGAGGCGACGCCGAAGATCGGGAAGACGAGCCGCCACGAGAGAACCGCCGCGATCAGCCCGCCGATGCTCGTGCTGAACGCTGAGGCCGCCGCCGAACTGGAGAGCAGGATCGCAATAGTCGCCTGCCGCTGCGCGTACGGCACGGTATCCCCGACGTACGCCAGCGTCAGCGGGAAGATCGCCGCTGCGGCGATGCCGGTCAGGAACCGCAGCAGCGTCACCACCGCCAGCGACGACGACGCGCCACAGAGCGCGGTGCCGACGCTGAAGAGCGCCATCGCGACGGAGACGACCTTCACCTTGCCGACGCGGTCCGACAGCGGCCCGTAG
>JBBSII010000785.1:0-1815 GCA_038232175.1 Thermomicrobiales bacterium | reverse complement strand
CGCGATTGCGGAAGACCCATGAGTGGCCCGGTATCTGTGCAATGATGGTGGCGAAATCGGGACGGACGCGATACTCCGGTACGCTCCATCACCGATTCCGACAAACCCTGGCGCACTGAGCAGTCACGAGGAGGAGCCCATGCCTACACACGATGCGAACGTCCGCGTGAACCCGTCGGAGGAGGCGCTCCAGGCCGGCAGGACCGGCGTCCATTTCCTCATCACCGGCGCCGACTCCGGCGGCAGCGTGGCGCTCTTCGAGATCGCGATCCCCGCGGGCACGGGGCTGCCCGCACCGCCGCACAGCCACGACGGCTACGAGGAGACGATCTACGGTGTCGAGGGTGTCCTGACCTGGACGGTGGACGGCGCGCCGTTCGACGTGCAGCCGGGGCAGGCGCTGTGCATCCCGCGGGGGCGGTACACGCGTTCATGAATAACGGCGCGACCGATGCCCGCGCGCTGTGCGTCATCAGCCCGGGGGTGCTTGGGCCGGCGTACTTCCGGGAGATGGGGGCGGTGATCGCGGCGGCGGGCGGCGGGCCGCCGGAGCGGGCGAAGGCGATGGAGGTGATGCGGCGCCACGGCCTGACGCCTGCGCCGCCACCGCCTTCCGCGTAGGTGACCACTAACGAAATCCCGACGGCGCGTCGATGCGCGACCGCGTGCCAAACCAACGGGCACGAGAAACGAGCGCGTCCGGAATCCGGAGGTCCGAGCGGGAGGGTCGGCTTGGGAGGGCGAGAATGTGCCCGGATGCCGCCTTGCCACGGTGACTGGCTCTCCGCGCGGTTTGGTGATGCCCTGCAGTCTGTCTCAAAACCTCTCCGGCATCAGCGACGAGACCTGCACGCGCACGAACGCGATGAGCAGCTCACTCACCACCTCCGGTCGCTCTTGCTGAACCCAATGCCCCGCCCCCTCCACCAGATGCACCCCGCGCATGTGCGTGCACGCCTCCCCCTGCATCCGCTCCAGCGCCCCGGGCCGCTGGTAGACCCCCCAGTCGCTCGCCCCCGCGATGAAGCACGTCGGCACGTCGAGCATCCGGCCCGAGAAGAGCCGCAGCTCCGCCGCGTCGGTCCCCCCCGTCCCCGCCCGATACGATTGCAGCCCGCCCTGGAACCCCGTCTTGGCGTACTCCGCGCTGTACACCCGCAGCTCCTCGTCCGGCAGCCACCCGCACGCCGCGATCGCCGCCGCGGACGGCATCTCCGGCACGACCGTCAGCGCCATGTCTTTGTCCCGCTCCATCACGTAGTAGCGCGGCAGCTTCGCCAACTCCGCGGCGCTCCATGCCTGCAGCGGGAAGGGAGCGTTCCCCTCCCAATCCCCGCTCTTGACGTGATAGTAGGCGCGCAGGAAGTCGTGGACCCCCTGTGGGCAGTGCCACAGATCCCCGTTGGCCGCGCGGGTCGCGTAGTACCATTGGTAGTGCTTGCGCGAGGGATGCAGGGCTGCCAGCTCGTCGTGGATGCTCGGTCCGGCCGGGGCATCGTCGGTTGTCGCCCGATTCGCGGTGTTGAACGGCAGCGACGGCGACCCTTCGAACGGGGCGCTCATCAGCACCGCCGAGCGGAAGACGTCCGGCCGCACCAGCGCGCACCACGCCGCGACCGGCGAGCCGTAGTCGTGCCCGATGACCGCGGCGACCGAGCGATGACCGAGCGCGAAGACCAGCCCGAGCGTGTCGCGCACGCGGTTGAGCAGGCTGAATGGCCGCAGGTCGTCGTCGAAAGCGACGTCCGTGCCGCCGCTGCGCCCGTAGCCACGCTGGTCGGGCGCCACGACGTGGAACCCCGCCTCGGCCAGCGG
>JBBSII010000784.1:0-1816 GCA_038232175.1 Thermomicrobiales bacterium | reverse complement strand
CCTGCTCGTTTCGCTGCGGATCCAACTCCCGACGCAACTCACGGACGAGGAGCGACAGTTGTTCGAGCAACTGCGGACACTCCGCCCGAACGAATAACATCGTTCGCGGGATAGTGGACACGTAGGCTAAGGGCCGATTGCAAGACTGTCCCCTCCCCTCTCCATCGCTGCCATGATCTGACCATATCGAAGCGTTCGGGCGATGGCTCCGTACGAGAGGGGCCGGGGGTGAGGAATGAAGCCTGCCGCCATTGTTGACGCGGGATCACCGTTTTTGAAGGAGCATCATGCGTCCGCCCCCGCACACCGCCGAGGATCGTCACAATCGACAAGCGGTGTTTGACGACCTGATCGCCACGGTTGCGGCGTGCCGCACCTGCCCGGCGATGGAGGGGCGGCGGCGCGTGCTCACGGCGGCGAACGGCGACATCGACGCGCGGGTAATGTTCATCGCGGAGGCGCCGGGTCGCGGCGGCGGGGAACGAACGGGCGTGCCTTTTTCCGGTGACCACTCCGGTCGGACATTCGAGCGACTGCTGGGCGAGGCGGGATGGACGCGCGACGACATCTTCATCACGAACGCCGCGCTCTGCAACCCGCAGGGGCCGACGGGCGCGAACCGCCCGCCTACGATGCGTGAACTGGCGAACTGTAACGCTCATCTCCGTGCGACGCTCGCGGTCGTCAATCCGCCCGTCGTCGTGACGCTCGGTGCGGTCGCGCTCGGCGCATTGGGGCGCATCGAGCGTCACGGGCTGAAGTTAACGGATGCACGCGGCACGGCCCATGCGTGGTATGGGCGCACACTCGTGCCACTCTTCCATCCCTCGCCAAAGGTGCTCGCGTGGTATCCGTACGCGCGCATGGCGGGGGACTTCCGCACGCTGCGGGCGGTTGCGGATGCCACCGCGACTGGCTGGAATAGCGCGTTACCTGCTCACACCGTGCACGGCCCCATGCACATCCTTGACGATTGCCCGCAGGGAGGCGGATGGCGTGGCGATCTCGAAATCATCGCCGACGCGATGACCGAGTAGCGCGCGCCCGACCGGGGATTCGTTCGAGATGCGCCCCATGCGCGGCTGCGCCTCGACCGCCCCGACGATGGAGTACGTCACGTCCTCACCATCGAGTTCGAGGGTCACGATTGAGCCGACGCGGATCACCGTCTGATCCTCCACGAAGTTCTCGGTGACGACGGCATTCTTGATGAGGTATTCGAGTTCGCGGATGCGCGCCTCGATCATCCCCTGCTCCTCGCGCGCGGCGTGGTAGCCGGCGTTCTCGCGCAAATCGCCTTCCTCGCGCGCGCGCTGGACGACGCCGGAGATCTCCTTGCGTTTCACCTTCGTTAGTTGGTCATATTCCTCCTGAAGCGTGGTCAGCCCCTCGGCGGAAACGGGGATATGCTTCTTCTGCACGGACGTTGCCGCTTTTGCCTTTTCGCGCTTCAGTTTCGCCGCGTTCTGTCGCTGCGTTGTGCTGCTCATTTCGGCCCCTTCTCTGGCTCATGTGCTCAGTCATCCCACACCCCATTGTAGCCACCGAAGACGCCGCTTGGCAAACTAGCGGCCCGGCTTCCAGACGACTGTGAGGTCGAGTTCCTTCAACCACTGCGCGAGCGCGTCGTCCCCTTCCGGCACGCGGATCAGCAGCGCGCCGTCCGACATCGGCTGAATTGCCGCCCCAAGGGAGCGCAAATGCAGGAGAATGTCCTCGGTGATCCCCCCATCGTCCGCCACGAGGATGACCGCCCGTTCGAGCACGACGCGGCGCACCGCGCGCACCCAGTCATCAAGCGTGGCGCGGATCGCCT
>JBBSII010000783.1:0-1816 GCA_038232175.1 Thermomicrobiales bacterium | reverse complement strand
CAGGCGCGGCGACTGCAATCGGGATTCGTGTCACGGGAACTCGTCGTTGCGGTGGGCGGTGGCATGCTGCTCGTTGTGCTCCTCATTCTTCTGCGCTAGCAAGGGAGGCCCCGTGGTCCCGCTCGTCTCCATTACGCTCTTCCTCCCCCTGGCCGGGGCAATCCTCCTCGTCGCGTGGCGCGACCCCGCGCCGCGCACCGCGCATTGCATCGGCCTGATCGTCTCGGGTCTCACCCTGCTCGGCGCGATCGGCCTCTGGGCGCGGGGCGGCGGCGCGACCTTCACCCAGGTCGAGGAGGTCCGCTGGATCCCCTCGCTCGGCGCGGCCTATCGGGTGGGCGTCGACGGGATCAGCGCGCCGCTCGCCCTCATGACGGCGGCGCTCTTCGTCGCCGCACTCGCCTTCTCGGTCTCGATCACGGAGCGGACGCGCTCCTATGTCGCGCTCTTCCTGCTGCTGGAAACGGCTTGCCTCGGCGTCTTCCTCGCGCTCGATCTCGTTCTCTTCTATGTCTTCTGGGAAGTCTCCCTAGTGGCGATGTACTTCATCATCGCGGGCTGGGGGCACAACCCGCTGGAGCGCCAGCGGGCCGCCCTCACCTTCTTCCTCTACACCCTGCTCGGCAGCTTGCCGCTGCTGCTGGCGATCATCGCGCTCTACCTCGGCGGCAATCCACGTACGTTCGATATGCGGGCGATCATCGCCGCCCCGCCGCTCACGGGGCTGACGGCGGGGCTGACGTTCGTCGCGCTCCTGATCGCCTTCGCCGTCAAAACGCCCCTTTTTCCGCTCCACACCTGGCTTCCGTTGGCGCACACCGAGGCCCCGACGGCGGGGAGCGCCGTATTGGCCGGGGTGCTCCTGAAGCTCGGCACCTACGGATTCATCCGCCTCGCCTTGCAGATGACGCCCGGCGCCTTCCGCGCCGCCGCGCCCTACGTCGCGGCACTCGCCGTCGTCTCAGCGCTCTACGGGGCGTTCGTCGCCCTCGCGCAGACGGACCTCAAGCGGATGGTCGCCTACACAAGCGTCAACCACATGGGCTATGTGGTTCTGGCGATCGCGGCGGCGGCAGCGAATCAAAGCGCGCGCGCCCTCGCCATCGACGGGGCGGTCCTCCAGATGGTCAGCCACGGGATCGTCACCGGCGTGCTCTTCCTGCTCGTCGGGACATTGCAGGATCGGGCAGAGACGCGCGAGATGGCGGCGTTCGGCGGCCTCTTACGTGTCGTGCCGGTCATCGGTTGGGGCTTCATCCTGGCGGCATTCGCCTCGCTCGGTCTCCCTGGCCTCGCGCATTTTCCCGCCGAGTTCCAGATCTTCCTCGGCACGTTCCAGGTCTGGCCGGTAGCGGCGGCGTTCGCGGTGCTCGGCATCGTGATCACGGCGGGTCTGTACCTGCGCGCGATCCAGACGACGTTCCTCGGTGGCGTCGCCGAACGCTGGCAGCAGATGCCGGACCTCACCGCCCACGAGCGGTGGGCGATCGTCCCCCTCCTCATCCTCGTCGTGCTCATCGGCGTCGCGCCGGGCGGTATCCTCGCGGTTATCCACCGGGCGGCGCAGGTGATCGGCGGATGAGCGGTATGGGCGGCGGGATGCAGTTCGGACGGGACCTCCCGCTCCTGCTGCCCCAGATCGTCCTCCTGCTGACCGCCATCGCCGCCTTGGTGGCGGAGATGCTCCGGCGGCCGCGCCTGGCCCTGCCGCTCACGGTCGGTGGCTTGCTCGTCGCGACCGGGTTCGCCGTGCCGCTGATCGGCCGGCACACGACGGTCTTCATGGAGACATACCGGGTCGATACGTTGAGCGTCT
>JBBSII010000782.1:0-1822 GCA_038232175.1 Thermomicrobiales bacterium | reverse complement strand
CAGGAGGGTCGGCAAATCGACCAGCGCGCCGGGATTCGGCAGGATCACCCCAATTTTCACAAGCACCCCTCATGCGCGTGGTGTCGCTCTCACTTCAGAAAGGCGACCGAGTTCATGAACGCTTCAATTTCCGGGCGGTGCAGATCGATGTTGCTGCAGAAGAATTCATATCGCTTGCCGTTGTGATCCACGATCCAGATCGTCGCGGTGCCGATCTGCACGGACGGCTTGTCCTTCGCGTAGTACCGGTAGGCCATCGACTTCGCGGCCTGCCCGGCGACCTTCGTGTCCCGCACCGGGTCGTAGACGCGCACCGTCTTCCCGTCGTCCGATGCCTCGTCGCGGATGCGCTTGAAGTTCTGATCGATCGTCTCGGAACCGGGCGGGTAAATCTCGATGAAGATGCGGACTTCGTCCTTCGAGCCGGAGAGCGAGATCGCATTGGCCGTGTCGGTGCTATCCTTTGTCGCCGTCCACTCGCTCGGATACTGCACGCGCACGACGTTGTCCGGGTCTGTGAATGTCGTCATTTTCGCGCCGCTGCCGAAGGAAACAGAACCGATGATCGCGTCCACATCGGCGCGGGCCTGCCCAATCGTCCCCGCGAAGATCGAGACTTGCTTGCCGTTCCGATTGGCGACCCACCACGCGCCGTTGAACGACTTGGCGCTGTCCTGCTTATCGGTGTAGGTGTACGTCAGTAGTTTTGCCGGTTCGCCGCTGACCTTCACATCCTCCGTCTTCTGGCCGGTGTAGTTGTACTTCGTGCTGTTCGCCTGATTCTTCGTGATGATCCCGATTTCCTCCGCGATCGTGCCCTGCTGCGGATCGTTGATGAAGAGGTAGACATACGGGCCGTTCGGGCCGTCGAACTCGACCAGATTGGTCGCGTCCGTCTCGTCGCGCGTCTGCGTCCAGTTGCTCGGGTACTGCACCTTTAGGAACCCATTCGGGTCGCTCCATGTCGTCATCTGCACCGGCCCGGTGGGCGTGTGCGCGGCGGCGGTTGGCGTCGTCGCGGGGCGCGTCACGGTGACGGCGGCAACGGTTGCGGTTCCCCCCGCCGGTGTTGCGGAGGCGGCGCGCGTGGCGGTTGCCGCCGTGGTCGCTGTAGTCGTCGGCGTCGCGGACACGATGGCCGTCGGCGCGATCGTGTTCACGGGCTGATTGGCGAGCGTATTCCCCGCTGTCGGGGTGCTGCCGGTGCCAACGGTCGCACGCAGGGTCGTCGGCGTGGTGTTCGACGCGGCGGGCGTCGCGGTCGCGGTCACACTCGATCCACCGCGCGTCGCAAAGAAGATGATTCCGACGACCGCAAGAGCGGCGACGACCCCGCCAATCCCGAAGATCAGCCCGCGATTCCCTTTGGTCGGCGGCCCACCCGGTGGCGGCGCACCGTACTGCGATGGCGGCACGGCGTAGGGCGGTGGCCCGTACCCCGCCGTGCCACCCGCGCCGGGCTGCGGGTAGGTCGGTGGGACGGAGAGCGGCGGTGGCGCGCCCTGCTGACTCTGGCTCGCGGGGCCGCCGTACGCCGACGGCACCCCCGCGACGGTGCCCGTCGTCGCACCGGGCGCCCAACTGGCAGGAGGCGGCGGTGCGATCCGCGTCGCGTTGTCACCGGACGCGACTGGCGCGCCCGGCTCGATTGTCGGAGGAATGACGGTGCTGGCGAGGGGTTCGAGGTCGCGCAGCGCCTCGTCCGCGCTCTGGTATCGCCCCTCTGCCTCCCGCGCCATCAGCCGCTCCACCACCCCCACCAGCGCCGCCGAGGCGTCCGGCCGCACCACCCGCAGCGCCCGCCTCCCCCGCGCGTACGCCT
>JBBSII010000781.1:0-1829 GCA_038232175.1 Thermomicrobiales bacterium | reverse complement strand
CGCCGCCGCCGATGCTTTGAGTGCCTGCCGTCGTGAAAGCACTGGGAAACCTCACCCCCTGCCCCTCTCATCTGCCCAAAGGGCACCCGCGATGGAGAGGGGTGCCTCGATCCTGGCATCGTGCCCTATTCGCTAACCACGGACCCTTCCTAACTTCCCCGCCCCCTTCCCTCGTGGGGAAGCGGGTGCCCTCTGGGCGGTGGGGGTTAGGTCTCCCCCCTATATCCATGACTGCGGAGCGCGGCGCGTGCCACCGTCGCTTCATCCCACGGATGCGCCTCAGCGCCGACGATGATCGAGTTCTCGTGCCCCTTGCCGATGAGGGCGACGGTATCGCCGGGCGCGGCCCACGCAATCGCTTCGGCAATCGCCATCGTGCGATCGACGATGCAGCGATACTGCGTGCCCTCGCGCCAGTCCGGTCGCTCGTGCGTCGCGCCCGCCGCGATCTCCCGCAGGATCGCCTCGGCATCCTCGAAGCGCGGGTCCTCGTTCGTGAAGATGGCGAGGTCCGCGTAGCGGGCGGCGATTGCGCCCTGCATCGCGCGCTTCGCGACATCGCGCTCCCCGGCGCTGCCGAAGACTACCGCGAGTCTACTCTGCGTCGTGCGACGAAGCAAGCCGAACAACGCCTCGAACGCGGCGGGAGTGTGCGCGAAATCGACGATGACGGCGAATGGTTGCCCCATCTCGATCCGCTCCAGGTGCCCGGCGACATCGCGGAACGCGCCGAGGCCCGCCGCGATCGTCCCCGCGTCGATCCCCTGCGCGTGCCCGACCGCCGCCGCCGCGAGGGCATTGAGGACGTTGTAGTCGCCCAGCGTCGGCAGCGTGACCGTCGCCGTGCCCGTTGGCGTGCGGAGCGTGAAGGCGGTGTGCTGCGGCAGTTCCATGACGTTCATGGCGGCGATCGGCGTCTCCGTGTCGATGCCATAGCGGAGCGGCGTCGCTGCGGGCGCGATGGCGAGGAAGGCGTCCGCGTGCGGGTCGTGCGCGTTGACAACCGCCCACCGTGCCGTGCCCCGCTCCGGGGCCAGGGTAAGCCGCGCGAACAACGCGCGCTTCGCAGCGAGGTAGGCGTCGAAGGTCTTGTGGTATTCGAGGTGCTCGTGCGAGATATTCGTGAAGACGGCGACATCGACGGGGAGCGCGTCGAGCCGGTGCATCGCCAGCCCGTGTGAGGTCGCCTCAAGCACCGCGTGGCTGCACCCCGCTGCGACGGCCTGCCACAGGAACCGCTGGACATACAGTGATTCCGGCGTCGTCTGGTGGTTCGGGTTGGGCCAGCGGTTCAAGCCGAGCTTCAACTCGACCGTGCCGAGGAACGCGCTCGACAGCCCCGCCGCGTCGAGGACATCGGTAATCATCGCGGTCGTCGTCGTCTTCCCGTTCGTCCCCGTGACACCGATCACCGTGAGGTCGTTCGCTGGATGGTCGTACCAGTTGGCGGCGACGACCGCGAGCGCGGCGCGCGTATCCGGCACGACGACCTGCGCGCGGACTCCTTCGGGGGCCGGGACGATCACTTCCTCAACGAGCGCGGCGATTGCGCCCCGCTTCGCCGCCTCCGCGAGGAAGCGATGCCCGTCCGCATAGCCACCCCGCAGCGCGACGAAGAGGCAACCCGGCGTCGCGAGGCGTGAATCATAGACGACAGCCGTAATCGTGCAGTCCCGCTCGTCGCCAACCACATAAAATGACAGCCCGTTGAGCAACTCCTGATCTAAGTCGCGCGGCGGCATCATGGCATCGGGTGGCCCGCTCTCGCTCATCCAAGCATCCCCCGCTGCCGCTCGATCGCCCGGAGCGCGAGCGGTGCGAGGAGCGGG
>JBBSII010000780.1:0-1837 GCA_038232175.1 Thermomicrobiales bacterium | reverse complement strand
TACGCGCTCGTCGCGGGATTTGCCTAATCCCCCAACCCCCTTCCCCATGGGGGAAGGGGGAGCCGTAGAGACGATGCATGAAACATCCCCTGCGCAAGAAGTGTTTGCTCCCCCTTCCCCCATGGGGAAGGGGGTTGGGGGGTTAGGATTCCCCTGGCGCGCGGTTGGCATTCTCGGCGGCGTGACGATTGTTGCCGTGGCGGCGCTCGCGAAGTCGGGTGAACTGCCGTCGGTCTGGCAGGCATTGCGGGGTGCGGACGCACGCTGGCTATGCGCGGCGCTCCTCGCGCAGGTGCTGCCCTACCTCGCACTCGCGCGGATTTACTCCTCCCTCTTCGGCCAGCAGGGGTACCCGCAACCGCTGCCGCTGCTCGCGCGGGTCGCGACCGTCGTGCTGACGATTAACCGCGTCCTGCCGACGATGGGCGTCACGAGCAGCGTCTACCTCGTCACCACGCTGCGGCGGCGCAAAATTCCCGATGGGCGCATCCTCGTCGTGCATACGCTGGAGATCGTCTCGTACGCGGTCGCCTTCGCGATTGTGACGACGTGGGGCGTGCTCGTCTTCGTCACGCGCAGCGCGATTGAGCAGGTGGAAATCCTCGTGCCAGCGATGATTCTGGCGGTGGGCGCGTTCTTCGGGTTGCGCTGGATGCGGCGGCGGGGATTGCGACCGATCATCCTCCGGTGGGCGTTCGCCGGGAACCGGATTATTGGCCGGATCATCCCGATCCGCGCGCTCCGCATCACCGAGGCGCGGATTGAGCACTTCATCGACGAGGTCTGGCATGGGGCGCGGCTCGCGGCGACCCGGCCCGACTGGTTCGTCCGCGCGGTGCTCTGGCAGCTCGCCTCGCTCGGCGGCGACTGCCTGACGATTGGCTGCGCCCTCGCCGCGCTCGGCGCGGACGCGCACCCGAACACGATCATCATCGCCTTCGCGGCGGCGACGGCGCTGTCGGCGGTCTCGTTCCTGCCCGGTGGTGCGGGGTCGTTCGAGGCGGCGATGGTCGTTGTCCTTGTGCGGCGTGGCGTCGGCTTCGACGCGGCCCTCGCGGCGACGCTGATCTTCCGCGGCATCACCTTCTGGCTGCCCCTCGCGCTCTCGCCCGTGCTCCTCGCGCGTCGGGAGCGGGCGCTCGCGTAGCATCGTCAAGAGAAGTCGGCTTTGCAGGCTCTCAGCGACCGTCGTCTTCCGTTGCCGCGAATTCTTCCGCCGCGATACCGTACACAAACACATCGAAATGGCGTCCATCGGTGAACCCCATGCGACGCAGGTGGCCTTCCCGCCGGAAGCCGAGGCGTTCGTGGAGATGGATCGACGCATCATTGAAGTCGTACACCTGCACGGTGCATTTCTGATAGCGGAGTTCGCGGAACATGGCGCGTAGGAGGATGCGCACCGCATCGGATGCGTACCCCTGCCTGCGGTGTTCTTCGAGCACATTCAGCCCGTAGGCGAAGGTGCCGGTGCGCCGGTCGCAGTCGTGCGTCGCAATGCCGCCCACAACCGCGCCCGCATCATTCTCCATCACGAGCGTGTAGGCGTCCGTCTCGGGCCGCGTCCGCGCGCGCTCCTCCACCCATCGTCGCGTCGCCTCTGCGGATTGCGGGAAACGGATGAAATCGAGCCGTCGTGCCTGCTCGTTGTCCTGATTCCACCGGAAGAAGACTTCCCAGTCGGACGGCTCGACCGCGCGCAGCCGCACATGTTTACCTTGCCAGATGGAGAACATCAATACGGCCTCAGTCCCCTTCACGGATGATATGGTCAGTGTACCGTATCCGACGCTCGCGCGCATCACGCGGCGCGACGATCGACGATGGTAGACGCGGG
>JBBSII010000779.1:0-1841 GCA_038232175.1 Thermomicrobiales bacterium | reverse complement strand
TCGACGCGGGTCGCCGCGACGCCCATCGAGCGGGCGAGGGCGGGGTAATCGATCAGTGGCTCGGTGATGTCCATGCCGATGAAGTGTCCCTGCGTCGCGTTGTACCCCTCCATGCCGCGCATGTAGTTCTTGAGGATGTTGTACTCGCGGTTGTTGACGACCGCGAAGACGACGGGCAACTGCTCGTGCGCGGCGGACCAGAGCGCCTGCGGGGAGTACATCGCTGCGCCATCCCCGACGATGCAGAGGACCGGCTCGCGCCCGAAGCCGAGCGAGACGCCGAGCGCGGCGGGCATCCCCCAGCCGAGGCCGCCGCCCCGGACGAAGAAGTAGCGGTCGGGCCGCGTGACGCGGTGGAAGGCGCGCACATGCCCGGTCGTCGCCGGACCCTCGTCCACGACGACCGAATCCGGCGGCAGGGCGCGCAGCAGGGCGTGAGCGGCGACCATCGGCGGCATCGGCGTCTCGCCGTACCGGCCCCGCGCCGTGGCGTCGCGGTCGGCGTGGAACTGCGCGGATGCCGTGCGGATCTGCGCGATCCGCTCGGCGACGCGCTCCGCCTCCACCGTGCGCTGGAGGAGCGGCAGGAGCGCTTCGAGCGTGGCGCGCGGGTCGCCCGCGATGCCGAGTCGCACCGCATGGGTGCGGCCCAGCGCGTGGGCATCGGGGGAGAGGTGAAGCAGCTCGACATTCGGCGGGATGGCGGGGCCGGGGGCGTACGGGTACGTCGTGAAGGCGCGGCTGCCGATCAGGAAGACGCGGTCGAAGGCGGAGAGTTTGGCGCGGATCGCGGCGGCGTGCGGCGCGAGGGGGCCGCTCCAGAGCGGGTGCGTCGGCGGGAAGGGGAAGGCGGTCAGCGGTGCGTCGAAGACTGGCGCGCCGAGCGCCTCCGCGACCGCCACCAGCGCATCCGTCGCGCCCGAGGCGATCACCTCGTCCCCGGCGACGATGGCGAGCCTGCCGAGCGGTGTGCCGACGAGCAAATCGCTCAATTCTTCGAGCGACCCACCGACCGCGCGCCGTTCGATGCGGGAGGGCGGCGGCACGCGCGCCTCGCCGATCTCGTCCATGTAGTTCATCGGCAGGGAGACGAAGACCGGGCCGGCGGGGGCCGATGCCGCGTCGTGGAACGCGCGCCGGAGGACAGTGCCGAGTTCGCCGAGGCTGCGGACCTCGTGCGCCCACTTCGAGACCGACCGCGCGATGCCGACGAGATCGCCGGTGAGGAGCGGGTCCGTCACGATGTGCCGGTAGTCCTGCTGGCCCGCCGTGACGACGAGCGGCGTGTTCGCGGCCTGCGAGTTCGTCAGCACGCCGATGCCGTTGCCCAATCCGGCGGCGGTGTGCAGGTTGATGAAGGCGGGGTGTTTGGTTGCCTGCGCGTAGCCGTCCGCCATCCCGACGACAGTGGATTCCTGCAGGCCGAGCACGTAGTGGATATCGGAGACGGTCGCGAGGGCGTCGATCATCGGCAACTCGGTCGTACCGGGGTTGCCGAAGATATGCGTCACGCCCTCGCTGCGGAGAACGTCGATTAACACATCGCTGCCTTTGCGGCGGGTATCGTCCATGCGGGTTCCTCCAGCGTCGGGTGTTCGCGTCAATTGCAAAATCATCCCCTCCCCTCTCCATCGCCAAACTAACCTGATAGATACCACGGTCTATGGGCGATGGAGAGGGGCCGGGGGTGAGGAATTGAACCGGCTCATAGTATAGCCGAATCTGCCGCTCGGCTTCGGAATGTTTGGCGCCCGCCTGGTGTTATGCGGAAGCAGGGATTGGACGCCCGCCTCTGCCGCCATTGGCCCTTTCGCGCTACGCGGCTTCAGCGGTACGGTTGG
>JBBSII010000778.1:0-1846 GCA_038232175.1 Thermomicrobiales bacterium | reverse complement strand
CGGCGGGCGGCGGCACGGCGGTATGACGGCGCGCATCCGGGCCGACAATGCCGAAGATATAGAGCGTCACCGCAAGCGCGGCGACGACAAGCATGATGGGTATGCCCCGCCCGAGCGTCACGGTGCGCGAGCGTCGGTATCGGTGGTTGGTCGACCACCGGCGTCGGTACTGATTCGCTCCGGCCATGCGGACCGTCTTCCCCGTCTTCTCCCCCGACAGCGCAGGAGCGTCCCCTCCTCCTGCACCCGAGGGCGAGGATAGCACAGACAAAGGGGATGGCAACCCTCCGCACGTCACATTCAGCGGTTCCGCACGCGGAAAAAAGCGGATTTCCCATCGTTCGCATTGTGCGAAAATGGCGGAGATTACGGGCCTACCCACGGCTCCCTTCCCCCTCGGGAAAGGGAACATGAGTCATCCCGGAGTTTCGCGCAGTAATGATTTCACATGACGATGCGTCATCCCGAGGGCTGGTTCAAGGCAAAGAAGAGAGGCGCGAGTATGTATCTCGTCTCCTCTTCTTGCCTGAGTCCGCCGCGCCGATCTCCGCGCGCAGCGGTTCTACCACGTCCAGGTGCCGTCAGATCCGCGTCGCCTCAACGATGCTGAACGGCGAATGTGTCGGGATAATCCGCTGCATCCGGAATCCCGCGTCCCCGAGCAAGCTCCGGTATTCCTCCGCCGTGCGTTCCCGCCCGCCGAGCAGGACCAGCATGTTGAGATCCATCGGCTGGGCCGGGCTGGGCCGGTTGTCCGGCGGCACCACCATCTCCACCAGCAGCAGCTTCCCCGCCGGGGCGAGGGCGCGGTGGCAGTTGGCCAGGATGCGGGCCGCGTGCTCGTCGTCCCAGTCGTGGACGATCTGCTTGAGGATGTGCAGGTCCGCCCCTCCCGGCACCGCCTCGAAGAAGTCGCCGCTCACCAGCGCGCAACGATCCGCGAGCCCCCGCGCCGCGATCGCCTCCCCCGCCGTCGCGATGACGTGGGGCAGGTCGAAGAGGATGCCGCGCGCCGCCGGGTTGGCATCGAGGACCGCCGCCAGCAGGACGCCGTGCGCGCCGCCGACGTCGGCGACCGTCCCGACCGTCGCGCAATCGTAGACCCGCACCAGCTCGCTCGCGGCCAGGGCGGAGAGGTTGCCCATCGCCGCGCTGAAGAAGCCCGCCTCCTCGGGGTTCTCCCCGTACCACTGCCAGAGCTCCTCGCCGAGCGCCTCGCGCGCCATCGGCCGCCCGGTCTGGACGCTGTCGAGCAGCCGCCCCCACGGCGCCCAGTGGCCGAACGCGGTCTCGGCGATCGCGAAGTAGCGCATCGAGCCGGGCGCGTCGGTGCGCAGCGTCTCGCCGAGCGGCGTCAAGGCGAAGGAGCCGGGGGCGGTCTCCACGAAGACCCCGATGCTCGCCAGCATCCGCAGCACGCGGTAGAGGGCGTGCGGATCCGCGCCGACCGCCCGGGCGCGGTCGTCGCTGCGGCAGGGCCCATCGGCAAGGTGGTCGGCGACGCCGAGGCGCGCGGCGACGCCGACGGCCTGGCTAGCCCAATAGCCGGTGATGAGTTGGAACATGACATCGGGCATGGGACGTCCGTCGTGTTGCGCTGCCTCAGCCATCGTACACTCCCTTCACTCTTCGATCCGTTCTCTTCGCACTACCATCGCGGGGGCGATGGCCACGGTGACGCGCGACCCCGCTCATTGTGGGAGCCTACGGACACAACCCGGCCCGCAGATATCCTGGCCGTGAGGTCACTCTCCCAGCGCGGGACTGCTGGTGTTTGGCCGCGCCACTGGCGGCGCGATCCGCGCCGCCAGTGCGATCAGTGTCGTCGCCATGGCCGTGCGATGGG
>JBBSII010000777.1:0-1857 GCA_038232175.1 Thermomicrobiales bacterium | reverse complement strand
TGGCGGTGCTGCTGCGCCCGGTGAAGCCGACGATTGCGCGGCAGATTCAGGCAGGCGTCGTCATGGACACGCACGATATGTCGTTCGACGCCGCAGAGACGATGCGCCGCTATCCGTCGGTGGTGCCGACCGGTCTGGCGGCGGTGGTGCGCCGCGACTATGGCGGGGACGAGTGAGCGGGACGACGAACGCAGCGGCCTGATTTCCGTCACCAATGTGACCGGAATGTGTATCCCATCCTGTGACGAGGTATGTTACTCGCTACTTCCCCTCTTCCCTCCGAATGCTCTCCCTGCGATGGCGATTACCGCGAAGAGCATCGCCCCCACCGCCGCGACCGTCCCGTTCCGCGTGAGAATCAGCGCGATCACGTAGAGAATCCCGGCAATCGGCATCGCAATCGAATAGAATCTCCCTCGGGTCATCGTCCGTCCATCCTCTCTGCGCGATCCATCGTTTCTCATTTCACTCTACCACACAGAGCACTTCGGGTTCATTGTGCGTGTCGGCGGTGATCTTCGAGCCTTGCGTCGAAGAGGGGCGGATCGTACGATGTGACTGACGGCAGCCGACAGATCAGAAGCGCACAAGGCCCGCGCGGCGTTGGTCCGTGCGCCGTGAGGGCAAGAGACCACCCGGTCGATCAGCAGGGGAGGGAACTCGCATGACGAGCATGACGCGACGGCGATTGTTGGCATTGGCGGGCGCGAGCGCGGCGGCGATTCTTGGTGCGTGCGGCGGCGCGGCGCGGGGCACGTCCGCGCCATCCGGTGCCAGCACCACCTCCGCCTCCGCCCCCGCCGGTTCCGCTGCGACGGCGCCGAGCAAGCGAGGCGGCACCTTGCGCATCGGCCAGCAGTTCGACATCCAACCGGCGCGCCTCCACGCGATCACCTTCCAGCACTACGCCGTGATCTACGCCGTCTTCGACACCCTCGTCCGCCTCGACGCGGCGAACAACCCGCAGCCGGAACTGGCCGAGTCGTGGCAGTTCTCCCCGGACTTCAAGACGCTCACGCTCAAACTGCGCCGCGATGTCAAATTCCACACGGGCCGCGCGATGACGGCGGACGACGTCATCTGGAACCTCAAGCGCGTGCAGGACCCGAAGGCCTCCTCGCAGAATGCCAACCTCGCGAAAGCGATCGAGTCGATGGCCGCGCCCGACCCCGCGACGCTGGAAATTAAGTTCATCGCCCCGCGCCCCGCCGTCTTCGACATGCTCGATGCCCTCTGGATCCTCGACCCGCAGTCGCTCGCGGACGCCGAGGGCGGCAAGCGCTGGGTCGGCACCGGGCCGTTCATGTGGCAGGAGTGGAAGCCGGGCGTCGAACTCACCCTCAAGCGGTTCGACGGCTACTGGAAGCCCAACCTGCCGCTGCTGGACGGCATCTCGATGAAGGTGATCACCGATCCCCAGGCGCTGCTCGCGCAGTTGCAGGGCAAGGCGCTCGACTTGATCGTCAACCCGCCATTCGAGCAGGTCGGGCCGATCCAGCAGGACAAGAACCTCGCGCTGCTCCAGAGCCAGACCGGCGCGCAGATGTTCTATGTCGGCCTGAACGTCACCACGCCGCCGCTCGACAAGAAGGAGGTGCGGCAGGCGATCAGCTACGCCATCGATCGCAAGCGCGTCGTGCAGACGGGCCTCAGCGGCGTCGGCGAACCGGCGGCGATCCCGTGGCCGAAGTTCTCCCCCGCCTACAGCGAGGCGAAGCAGAACGCCTACGCCTTCGATCTGGAGAAGTCGAAGGCGCTGCTGGCGCAGGCGGGCCTCTCCGACGGCTTCGACCTGCCGTTCGTGACAACGCCGGGGCTGCCGGGACTCGCCAAGATGTCCCAGATCATCCAGAGCGA
>JBBSII010000776.1:0-1863 GCA_038232175.1 Thermomicrobiales bacterium | reverse complement strand
GTCAAACGGCGCACTTTCCGGCGGTTCGGCGGGGAGCGGCGGGAGCAGGCCGTCCGCACGCAACCACGCGGAGACCTTCGGGAAGACGGGCGGGTCAATGCGCGACACCGTTGGGGTCGGGCGCGGCGGGGCGGCGGCGGACGTTTCATCCATCAGCGAGAAGTCGAGCAGACGCTGCGTGTAGTCGCGCGTGCGCCCGAGCACCTGACCGCCGGGAATATCCTTGAAGGTCGAGGAGACGCGACGGCGCACGCGCATCTCCCCGGCGTCGGCGGGCAGCGTGTCGCCGATGCGCGGCAGTGTCGAGCGGAACGCGCGCAGGAGGAAGGCGGCCTCCATCGTGTCGCCCTCGGCCTGCTTGACCGCGAGCGCGGCCAACTCCGGCGCGTAGAGGCTCCCCTCACCCATCGCCTGATCGACGAGCGCGCGCTGCTGACTGAGGATTTGGGAGACGGTCAGCGGCGGCACATCGGACGGTTCGTACCGCTCGTGCACGAGTTCCTCGGCGGCGCGGATCGCGTCCATGCCTCCCTTGACGGCGACGTACCCCATTGAGGCTACCCCTCCCCCGCCGTCACGCGCCGCGCATGAACCGCGCTGGAGCGCGGGATGCACGCGACGCGACCGGACGGATCAATCAGCATGGCATCGACACCCATCGGGTAATCGGCGTTCACGCGCGCGAACTCCTGGAACTCCGTGACGGGCAATCCCGCGATCATCAACCGCTGCTCGGTCTCGACACCGGGGCCGGTGAGCACGACTTCAACCCGCTCGTCTGACACGGACGCTTCACCGATCTGCGGCACCACGAAGATCACCGTCGCCCCACCATCGGGGTACGCCAATGTCCCGCGTCGCAACTCGCCCCATGCACCGTGCGGCAGTGGGCCATAAGAAAGAACAAACGCGGCGTCACCGATTGCGACACGCTGGCTGCCCGTTAGCAACGCGATGCGCTGCTCCAGCGCCGCGATGTCCCCTTCACTTCGCGTGTCGCGCTGCATGTCGCGCTGCGTGCCGGGATTGGCGATTGCGTATCGCACCTCGAAGTCGAGCAGCGTGAACAGGACGCCGACCTCGGTCGGCTCGCCATCGCGGACGGCCAACTGATGCACCATGCCCGGACGGGACATTGCGTTCAGGAGCACGCGAAACGTTTGCTGTGCGAGGAGGACGGGTGCGGGCGGCGTGATCGACATTGAGCGCTCCTCTGCCTATTACATCTCGTCGAACGCGACGCGCGTCCCGGCGACTTTCGCCCAGTCGGCGCGGTGCGCGGCGGCGATGCGCTCGTTAGCGGCGATGAGCAGCGCGAGGATGTGCGGCGTGGCAGGGTGCCCGCCTTCGACTGCCGCGTCGCAGATCGCACCGGCGAGGGCGATTTCGCGCTCCATTCCCTGCACCATCGCGTACCCCTGGTGCGGGCCAATCGCGACGAGCGCCTCCGTGACGAGCGCCTCGCCGACGTTGAACCGCAGTCCCTCGACGCTCTCCCGCGCCTGCACCATCACCATGCCGACCGTCGGGCCGCGCAGAATGGTGACCGCTGTGTCGGCCAGCACGGCGTCGGCGAGCGGCGCGATGTCGGCGGCGCGCGTCAGCGCAATCGCCTCGAATCGCTCTTCCCGGTTCATCCCACACCTCCTGTTGCACGAACGCATTCGCGACTCGTCATCATTGTAAGCGTTTACATGACGATAACGCAAGATGCTCAGTGTGATCGTTGCGTGAACGCTATGTGCGCCGGGTCACTGTTGAAGCCCGCTCCGTCAGCACGGGAACGGGCACGGCGTCCGGGTCGGCCTGCCGCTCCCCGCCGCTCATTTGCTCCACGAGCAATCGCGCCGCGCGCTCGCCGAG
>JBBSII010000775.1:0-1866 GCA_038232175.1 Thermomicrobiales bacterium | reverse complement strand
TCGTCCTCGCGAACCTCGCGCCCGTGCTCATCATGCCGCTCTTCAATAAGTTCACGCCCATCGCGGACGTGGCGCTGCGCGACCGGATGCTTCACCTCGCGGAGCGGGCGGGGACGCGCGTGCGCGGCGTTTTCACGATGGACTTCAGCCGCCGCACGAGCGCGGCGAACGCCTTCGTGACCGGCATTGGCGCGACGCGGCGCATCGTGCTTGGCGACACGCTGATCGACAACTACACGCCGGACGAGGTCGAGGTGGTGATGGCGCACGAACTCGGCCATCACGTCCACGGCGACATCTGGCGCGGCATGGCGTTCGACGCGGTTGTGACGCTCGCAGGGTTGTTCACCGCGAACCTGCTGCTCCACGCGGGGGTACGCGCGTTTGGTTACCGCGACGTGGGGGATGTTGCCGCGTTGCCGCTGCTCGCGCTCGTGCTCTCGCTATTCGGGCTGCTCACGTCGCCGCTGACGAGTGCCTACAGCCGCGCGCGGGAGTGGGCCGCCGATGAGTACGCGCTCCGCCTGACCGACAACGCGCCCGCGTTCGTCAGCGCGATGCGGCGGCTCGCGAACCAGAACCTCGCGGAGATGGAGCCGCCGGGATGGGTCGTCTGGCTCTTCTATAGTCACCCGCCCCTCGCGGATCGCGTCCGGCACGGCGAAACCTTCATTCACACGCAGTAGCGTACGTTCTCCCCTTCAAGGAAAAGGGTTAGGGAGGTCAGGATGCCCGATTTTATCCCCGGTCTGCAACTGAGCGAGGCGTTCTACCGGGAAGCGGTGCGGCCAATTCTCGACGCGGAGTTCCCGGGGCTGGTCTACGCCGCCGCGCTGATCGGGAACGGTTCGGATGTGCTCGGCTACGACACGGCGCGCTCCACCGATCACGGCTGGGGACCGCGCTGCTGGCTCTTCCTGCCTGATTCCGCATATGAGATAGACCAATCCACGATTGATGCAACGCTGCGGGAGCGATTACCGCAGACGTTCCGGGGCTATCCAACCCGTTTCTCGCGTGGCGCGGACGGCGTGTTGCTGCCGGAACGTCCAATTCAGCACTACGTCCTGATTGCGTCGCTGCCGAACCTCTTCGTCCGGCACCTCGGCTTCGACCCGATTGCGGAGATGACCGCAGTGGACTGGCTTGCCTGCCCGCAGCAGGGATTCATCGAGGTGACGCGCGGCGCGGTTTTCCATGACGGCTTCGGTCTGCTGACGGCGGCGCGACAGCGGCTTGCCTATTACCCGGACGAGGTCTGGCACGCGATGCTCGCGGCGCAGTGGCAACGGATTTCGCAGGAGGAGGCATTCGTCGGGCGGTGCGGCGAGGTCGGGGACGAACTCGGCTCGGCGGTCGTCGCGGCGCGGCTGGTGCGCGAAATCATGCGGCTCTGCTTCCTGATGGAGCGGCAGTACACGCCGTACAGCAAGTGGCTCGGCACGGCCTTTGCCCGCCTCGCCTGCGGTCCCGCGCTCGCGCCGGTCCTGCGCGACGTGCTCCGTGCCCCGACATGGCAGGAGCGCGAGCGACCACTCGGCGTTGCCTACGAAACCGTCGCCGGGATGCACAACGCGCTCGGCATCACCGCGCCACTCGACCCGCGCACCGGGCACTACCACGGTCGCCCATTCAAGGAGCAGGAGGGCCGCCCCTTCACGGTCATCCACGCCGAGCGTTTCGCCGCCGCGATCCGCCAGACCATCGCGGACGCCGTGCTGCGCGAGGTCGCCTCATACATCGGCGGCATCGACCAGTTCGTGGACAGCACCGATGTTACGACCCATCCAGATCGCGTCGCACGGCTACGATCCCTCTATACCGAGTAACCTGACGAGTAGAGACGATGGCGGATTATCCCCTTCC
>JBBSII010000774.1:0-1874 GCA_038232175.1 Thermomicrobiales bacterium | reverse complement strand
CGAGTTGACGGGGATCTATCGGCAGGCGTACCTCCATCACCAGGCGGATTTCGACGCATTGACGCGGATCGACCGGGGATAAGTATTCGAGTCAATTTCCGTGCGATGCGCCGGATGTTTCAGTTGGTCGAGAGAGACGACGAGATTCATCCTTCGTCAGAGTGACATGGGCGGGAGACTTCTCTTCCCATCATCCCGAACGTTCCGTGCATCGTCGTGCGTCGTCGACCCGACCGACGCCGGTTCTCGCTCCGCTCGAAGGGATTCCTGGACCCCGCGACTCCGCCTGCGGGCTCCGCTCGGAATGACGAATGGGCGCGGCGCGGCTCCTTCGGCAACTAGGGCGTGTCTGACAAATAGTCATGGCTCCGCGTACGCTCTGTCGGCATTCGTCGACGACGTGAATGCGGAGGGCAGACATGGTTGGTCGCGGCGAGATGACGGATGCCGCGTGGGCGCGGATCGAGGCGCGGTTGCCGGTCAACGGGAGCCGGGGCGCGCAATGGCGCGATCATCGTCAGGTGATCAACGGGATCTTGTGGAAGCTGCGCACCGGGGCGCCGTGGCGGGATCTGCCGGAGCGCTATGGTCCCTGGCGCACCTGTTACGCGCGGTTTGCGCGCTGGGAAGCCGACGGAACCTGGGATCGACTGCTGGGCGAGGTGCAGGCGAAATCGGATGCGGCGGGGGAGGTGGTCTGGGAAGTCAGCCTCGACAGCACCGTGATCCGGGCGCACCAGCACGCCAGCGGAGCCAAAAAGGGGGCGCGGCCACGTGTTCGGACGAAGCGCTCGGACGGAGCCGGGGGGGATTGACGACCAAAGTGCATCTGGCCTGCGACGGGCGGGGGCGTCCGCTGGCGGTGGTGCTGACCGGCGGCCAGGTCCATGACAGCACGCAATTGGAGCGATTGCTCGACGGCATCGTGGTGGCGAAGCCGAACGGGCGGGGACGGCCGCGGTGTCGACCCGAGCGGGTGATCGCCGATCGCGGCTACAGCTATCCGCGCTGCCGCCGGGAGTTGCGCCGCCGCGGCATCGCGCACATCATCCCCGAACGCCGCGACCAGATCGCCCGGCGGGCGCGCGAACCGGGCCGCAAGCCCGCCTTCGACCGGACGATCTACGCCCGGCGCAACGTGGTCGAGCGCTGCATGGCGCGCTTGAAGCAGTGGCGCGGCATTGCGACCAGGTTTGAGAAGCGGGCCGTCCGCTTTCGCGCGATGGTGGTCATCGCCTCACTCATGATTTGGCTCTCGACCGATTTGTCAGACACGCCCTAATCGGCCGGGCGGCATCGGCAAACTATAGTGGCGTTCGGTGTCCACCATACTTGACAGCCCTCGGATCGGGTGCTAGGATCCCGGCATCTCAACGAGTTCAGGCGGATGCTGGTCAAACGGGAATATCCCACCATCGCAGACTGCGGGGCGAGGCACCCTGATTTGTCGATCATTCGTCAGCCGAGCGGCGGGCGGGATCGCCGCCCTTGGAGGTGCACCCGTGGAACGACGACCATTGTCCGAGGCGGAGACGCGAGCTCGCGGCGTCCACCTGAGCCGACGGCGCCTGCTGAAGGCCGCCGGGGCGGCAGCGGCCGCCGCATCCGCGCTCGGCGGCGCGGCCGCGCGTTTTCCGCACGCCGCCTTCGCCGCCGATGCGCCGAAGCCGGGCGGAACCCTCATCTACGCCATGGAGTCCGAGGCTGACGTCCTGGACACGCAAGAGGCCGGCGGCTGGGTCACGTGGCGCATCAACCGCCACATCTACGAGCCCCTCATCGCCCAGGATCTGACCCGAACCGACGTGGCGCAGCCTCCGCTCGTGCCGGGCCTCGCCACGAGTTGGGAGACCTCGCCCGACGGCCTCGCCTAT
>JBBSII010000773.1:0-1882 GCA_038232175.1 Thermomicrobiales bacterium | reverse complement strand
TTATGAGCGTCCCGTCGGTTTCATCAAGGTAGCAGACCACCGCGCCCGTTGTCCGCTGTGCGGCGATGACCGTCGTGACGAGCGCATGTTTCTGAAACGCGAGCGGAACGCCGTCAGGAATGGAGGGCAACGCCGCGCGATGCAGGGACGCGAGCGCATCCGTCAGTTCCTGTGCGAGATCGCCGCCACGCGGGACGTGTGGCCCGTACGCTCCGAATGCCGCTGCAAGTTCCGGCTCCGAGGAGAGGACGATTGTCGCCGGGCGCAGAGCGGCATCGAGCGTTCGGAGCGCGGACAGCAGGTGCGACGCCCACATGGGGAACACGCCCGGTGGCATTGCGACGAGGAGTGCGTCGCGCGGTTCCGCGCGCCAGTCGCGGAGAACCGCGCGTGCCCACTCATTGGCACGTCGCGCACTGCGGGATGGCGGCTTGGGCGCGTCAATTCGCCGGATGATGCCGAGGTCCTGGATGGCGCTGAGGGCGGTTGTATCGGTCGCGTCGCATTCCCCGATGACGAGCACATTCATCGGTGCCGATGCAATCACCACGCCCGTCACGTCGCCAGGTGGATAGCCGTCAATGTGCTCGCCGGTGAGTTCGGCCAGGAGTTGGAGCGCCATCGGGACGCCGCGTAGCGGGGCATGGGCCGGTACTGGCCCCCCGGCGATATAGCGCGCCTCCCCCTCGGTCGATGCAATCAACATTGCGTGTGTCTCGTGCGCGTCGAGGTGCAATACGATCTCGCGCGACGGCATAGCGCTTTCTTCGGTGGGGAGGCTCACGCCCGCATCGCTGTGTCCCATTCGATGCGGCCTACAGCAATCGGTCGATAGCGACCATGACGAGGGTGCACAACAGGGCGACACTGCTCGCGATGTTCCGGCTGAACCGCCCATGGCCATGCTGCTTCGCTGTGGTGATGCGTGCGGTCAGATGCCATGTCGCGTCCGCCGCCGTCTGGAAATTCCGCATCTCCGGGGACACGACATCGCGATCCTGCTGGGGCAGCGCCCATGCCAGTCGGGCGCGCGGAATGTCGGTCGTTGTGGCGGCGCGCACGTCATCAGACGGTTGCAGCCAGTCCGGCAGATCCGTCGGCGCGAAGAACGATGGCACCGTTGGCAGTCTCTCTTCTCTCTCATCAGTCATGCAAGCACCCTCGTCTGTCCTGTTCAGAACATCTCCGTCGCCCCACGGTGGAATGTGCGCGAGTGTACCACGTTTGGCGGCTCGTCTGTCACCCTCCTGGGGAACGCAACTCGTCCGTGTCGAGCCAGATCGTGAGCGGCCCGTCGTTGACGATGGTCACGACCATCTCGGCGCCGAAACGGCCGGTCTCCACGTGGATGCCCTCGGCGCGCAAGGCATCCGCGACCGCGTTGACCAATGGTGCAGCAACATCCGGTTGCGCCGCGTGCGCGAAACTGGGCCGCCGCCCCTTGCGGCAGTCCGCGTAGAGGGTGAATTGGGAGATAAGCAGGATCGCTCCGCCCGCTTCGAGGATGGAGCGATTGATCTTGCCGTCATCGTCCTCGAAGACGCGCAGGTTCGCGATTTTGCGCGCGAGCAGGTGCCCTTCCTCCGCACCATCGCGATCACCAACACCGAGCAGCACCGTCAACCCGGCATCGATCGCACCGATGGTCTCATCAGCGATGCGGACGTCGCTGCGGAGAACACGCTGAATCAATGCCCGCATCGTTATGCGCCTCCCGCTGCGGCGCGCGCGATCATCGCGACCGCGTATGTGGCCATCCCCTCGCCCGTTCCCGTGAACCCCATCCCCTCGCTCGTCTTTCCCTTAACATTGACCGCATCGACGCCGACGCCGAGTACGTCCGCGATGCTCCGTTCGATCGCCGCGCGATAGGCCGACAGGT
>JBBSII010000772.1:0-1892 GCA_038232175.1 Thermomicrobiales bacterium | reverse complement strand
GCCGTCGCTTGCCGATGCCGCGCCACTGCCCGAGCAGGAGATCATTCGGTGGGAAGCGGAGGACGATCTGCACGCGCGCATCCGCGACCTCCCCGCCAGCCAGCGCGAGGCGCTCACGCTCCGCTACTTCGGCGCGCTGCATATCGCGGAGATTGCGATGGTGCTGGATCGGAGCGAGGGGGCGGTGAAACTGCTGATTCACCGCGCGCTCACGACATTGCGAACTCAGTATCGGCAGGAGGAGCGATGAATCACCGTGATGATCTGCCCGAAGATCTGTCGATCCCGGACGAACTTATGCCCGTTGAGGGAGCCGTGCGCGCGATGGCGCACGCGATCACGCCCCGGCAGGGCTTCCTCGATGCGCTCGATGCACGGGTGCAACGGGAAGCCACAGGGCATGCGGCCGCATCGCCGGTCACGCCGATCGATAGACCGATGCCGCAGCGTCGCGCCGCCGCCCCCCTCGGTCGCCGCCGTTTCCTCATCGGCTCGGCGGCAGCGGCAGTGGGCGCACTTTTTGTCGGCCTTCAGGGGCGAAAGACCCCGGTGCTGAACATCCCCGCCACGCAGCAGGCGGCGCGGGCGCTCATCAGCGCGAATATGGTCGCCGCCGCGCCCCCCGCCACCGCGACAGGGAGCGCGGTCACGCAGCCGAGCAACCTCGATTTCACGGATGGCATCGCCAGCTGGGGGCTGTACGGAAGCAACCCGAACGACTACGCGTACGGATTCGACGCAAATGTGAAGCAACACGGCTCGGGCAGTGGCTACCTCCGCGCCCGCGTCCCCGACCCCTCCGGGTTCGGCACGCTGGCGCGCACCTTCACCCCCGATCCATATCGCGGCAAACGCATCCGCATGACAAGCACGGTCAAGGCGGATGCGGTGGATGATTGGGCGGGGTTGTGGATGCGCGTCGATGGCCCACAGCAGCAGGTGCTGAGTTTCGACAACATGCAGGGGCGACCGATCACCGGCACGCGCGATTGGCAGACGTATGAGATCGTCCTCGATGTCCCGCAGGAGAGCACGCTGCTCGCCTTCGGCATCCTGCTCGTCGGCAAAGGCGGCGTCTGGCTGAATGATGTCACGTTCGATAGCGTCGGGCCGGACGTGCCGACGACGGATGCGCTATCGCTCCCCGACCGGATGCAGAACCTCGATTTCGAGACGGGGACGACCGGATGGTTCCTCGCGGGCGACCGGCCGCAGGAGTATCGCATCGGTGTGGACACGACCGCGCCGCATGGCGGCAAAGCGAGCGGCTATCTGCGGTCGAACGGTGAAACGCACGGCGGGTTCGGGACGCTGATGCAGATGACGCATGCGGGGGCCTACCCCGGCACGCGCGTGCGGATGTCGGGTTGGGTGAAGACGAGCAATGTGGATGATTGGGCGGGGCTGTGGATGCGCGTCGATGGCCCCGATGCGGGCAAAACGCAGCATTCCCTCAGTTTCGACAACATGCAAAACCGTCCCATCAAAGGCACGAGCGACTGGACCCGCCACGAGATCGTGCTGGACGTGCCGCTGAACGCCGCCGCCATCGCCTTCGGCATCCTTCTGCAAGGGAAGGGGCAGGTCTGGCTCGATGATCTGCAGTTCGTGGTCGTCGGCCTCGATGTCCCGACGACGAACCTCCCGATCACCCCTTGATCGCGCCGGTCAGGACGCCCCGCGTGAAGGAGCATTGCAGGAAGGGGTAGACGATCAGGATCGGCGCGGTGCCGATCACGACGACGGCCATCTGGATCGGCCACTTGTGCGCGTCGTTGAGGTAGAGTGTGGCGGCGAAGAAGTCATTCCAGTGCGCGACGCCGTAGAAGAGCGCCACGACCGCCAGCACCGGCTTCGAGAGCGGCAGGACGATGCGGAGCAGGATCCAGAGG
>JBBSII010000771.1:0-1906 GCA_038232175.1 Thermomicrobiales bacterium | reverse complement strand
GGCACCTACTCGGCACCTGCCGGATGGGCGACGACCCCAGTGCATCGGTCGTCGATCGCTGGGGCCGCAGCCACGATGTGGAGAATCTGTTCCTCATCGACGGGAGCATCTTCGTCACGAGCGCGGTGGGCAACCCGACCACGACGATTCAGGCGCTCGCCCTCCGCACCGCCGACTACATCCAGCGCGAGCGCGCAAATTTAGGTTGAACTGGTAGCGCAGGCTTTCCAGCCTGCGGTCACGCGCGCCGGCTGGACAGCCTGCGCTACCCGGAAGAAGGCCATGATGCAAGAACACAAACCGAACCAGACAATGACGGACACATCGACCGTTGCCGGGCCGCAGTCGGTCGCCGCCGTCATGCCGCGCGAAGCGCCCGCCACCGCGCCGAGCGTGCTGGACGATGGGCAGCGGGAAACGCTCGTCGCGGCGCTGAACCGCATCATCCCGCCGCAGGGCGGCCTCCCCGGCGCGGGCGATCTCAGGATCATCGAGACGATTGACCACACGCTCGCAGCGTCCCCCACGCTCCGACGCCTGATCTTCGACGGCCTCGTGGAGATTGAGATCGAGAGCGCGCGGCAGGCCGACGAGCGGTTCGTTAACCTCGCGGATGACGGGCGGGATGCCGTCTTGCGCGCGGTGGAGGAGGCGCATCCCGGCGCCTTCGTCGCGCTCCTCGACCATACGTACCGGAACTACTATACGCACCCGCAGGTGCAGCGCGCCATCGGTCACGACCCACGCCCGCCGCAACCGCTCGGCCACGACCTACCGATGTTCGACCCCGCGATGCTTGAACGGCAGCGGCAGCGTGCACCCTTCTGGCGCGCGGTGTAGACTGATGCTACAGGTTCCGCACGAAGTAATCGCGAATTTGCTCCTCCATGAAGACGCGATCCGCCAGCCCGCGCGGCATGTGGCGCTCATCGGGGAAGAGGAGCAGATCGTACGGCTTGCGGGCATGGATCAGCGCGTTCACGAGCCGTGCCGTGTGGCGGAAGTGCACATTCTCGTCGATCAGGCCGTGGACGATGAGCAGTTTGCCCGTCATCGCGCCGACGTGATGGAGGATGCTGCTTTCGGTGTACGCATCGGGCTGTAATTGCGGCGTGCCCATGTACCGCTCGGTGTAGTGCGTGTCGTAGCCGTCCCACGCCGTCACCGGCGCGCCCGCGACCGCGACGCGGAAGGTCTCCGGCGCCCGCGCGAGGCACATCAGCGCCATGTACCCGCCGTAACTCCAGCCGTAGATGCCCACGCGCGCGGGATCCGCCATGCCTTGCGCGACGAGCCAGCGGACGCCTTCCACCTGATCGTCCACCTCGATATGGCCCATCGCGCGCTTAATCCGTCCCTCGAAGGCGAGGCCACGGCGCGCGCTGCCCCGGTTGTCGAGCACGAAGACGAGGAAGCCGCACTGCGCGAGGTATTGCGCGCGCAGATCGACCGTCATTGACCAGCTATTCCGCACTCGCTGGGCGTGCGGCCCGCCATAGACGCTGACGATAGTCGGGGTCGGGAACGGCCCCGCGCCATGCGTCGATGGCGGGCGGTAGATCGCGCCGTGCAACGTCTCGCCATCACCGCTCGTCACCTGGACGAGTGCGGGGGGCGGGAGGGCGAGTGCCGCCACGCGCGGATCGACGCGGTCGTAGACGGTGCGAATCGCGCTGCCATCGGCGAGCGAGCGGAGCGTCACGGTCGGCGGTGCGTCGACCGCGTGGTGCACGTCGATGAACCGCCGGTGCGCGTGATCTACGACGACGGTATGCGTCCCCGGCGCGTCGGTAATCCGGCGCGGCGCACCACCGGAGAGGGGCACGGCGTACAGGTGGCTCTCGGTCGGGCCATCGAGGGTGCCGGTGAAGTAGACGATCCCGGCCACCTCATCGACCCCGGCGAT
>JBBSII010000770.1:0-1907 GCA_038232175.1 Thermomicrobiales bacterium | reverse complement strand
ATGTCACCGAAGTCGTGCACGCCGTAGATCAGCACGTCGCGGTACGGGCCGCCATTCGACCACTGCAAGTGGTTCGCAACGCGCGATTCCGCCTCCGCGACGTTGTCCGTCTCGCGCAGCAGATTGACGAGCGCGGGCGGGAAGGTGCGGACGTTGATGAAGAGGTCGGCCTGGGAGGCGCTGACGTAGGCGTCGCGCTGCGCCTGGGCGAGGTTCCGCGCCGTGAACGCGATCGCCACGACGCCCGCGACACCGATGACGATACCGATGAGCAGCAGCGCCGAGCGCAAGCGCCGGACGCCGACATCGCGGACTGTTTTCAAAATGAGGACAGTCATCCGGTCAATTACCGATCAAACGCGCCGCGCCCACCGACGGTTCTTCGCGCGCGGGTACGTCCGCGCCCACGCTATATGCATCAGTGTCCCGCACCACCGCACCATCCGCAAGGGCGATCACGCGCGGGGCGCGCGCCGCCAACCGCTCATCATGCGTGACGATGATCAGCGTCCGCGCACCGTCCGCGAGTTCCGCGAGCAGATCAATGATCCGCTCGCCCGTCGCGGAGTCGAGGTTCCCCGTCGGCTCGTCCGCGAGCAAGATCGCCGGGTCGTTCGCGAGCGCGCGGGCAATCGCCACGCGCTGCTGCTCCCCGCCGGACAACTGCGACGGCAGACTCCCCGCGAGGTCCGCGACGCCGACGCGGTCGAGCAGTTCCAGCGCGCGGGAGCGCTTGCCGGTGCGAAACCCGCGCAACTCCATCGGCAGGACGACGTTCTCCAGCGCGGTGAGCGTCGGCATCAACTGGAAGAACTGGAAGACGATGCCGACACCGTTGCGCCGCCAGCGCGCCAGCCGCTCCTCGGAGAGCGTGCCGAGTGCTCGCCCGTTGACGCGCACCTCGCCGGACGATACCCGGTCGATCCCCGCGATCAGGTTCATCATGCTGCTCTTGCCGCTGCCCGACGGGCCGACGATCGCCACCCATTGCCCGCGCGCGATCGCCACCGAGACATCGTCCAGCGCGGTCACGGTGCCCCGGCCCGTCTCGTACCGGCGCGACGCATGGGTGAAGCGGATGATCGGTTCGTCCGAAAGGTTAGTGTCGATCACGGCCCACCCGAACGGCGAGCGTCCGGAACCACGCGACGACGAGCGCGACGAAGAGCGCGAACGCGGCGAGGGTGACGGCGGTGTGCGCGGTGTCGTTCGGGATCGTGTTCATCCACGACTGGACATCCCCCCAGACCTCCGGCACGAGGAGGCTGTGCTTGCGGCCTGAATCCGGCGCTTGCCCGGAGGCGACGACGACGAGCGTCAGGCAGAGCATCAGGAAGGTGAGCGTCACGCCGAGCGCACCGACCGTGAACGCGACCAGTTGCGGCACATGCCGACGTTGCTGCTCCTGCCGGTAGACCCACGGCGGCGGCAGCGGGCGGACATTCGCCAGCACCCGCTCGGTCAAATCCGGCGACTGCTGGGCGCGCGCCTGCCCGACCGACGGCGCGGGCCAGAGATGCATCGCCTCCGCGAACCGGCGGCACTCCGCGCACTCGGTGATGTGGGCGTGAACAATTTGCTGATCCTCCGCGCCGAGTGGGTGATCGAGCGATTCGATGAAGAGTTTACGGGCTTGCTTGCAGCGCATCCGCGAGCCTTCCGTCCCCGTTCACCAAGGCGAGCAAGGCATTGCGCGCGCGGTGCAACCGGGCCTTGATCGTGCTCACCGGCAGATCTACGACCTGCGCGATCTCCTCGTATCCGAGGTCGTGCCAGTACCGCAGCAGCAGCACGAGCCGGTAGTGCTCGGGGAGTTTCGCGAGGAGCGTGCGTACGGTGTCCTGCTGCTCCGAGGCAATCGCCGCCGCCTCCGGGCTGCGGGAGCGCGTGCGCATCCAGTTGGAGAT
>JBBSII010000769.1:0-1911 GCA_038232175.1 Thermomicrobiales bacterium | reverse complement strand
TGACCCCTTGCCGGGCAGTCGCGATTGGGACAGAATACGTCGTGCGGGTTCATAGACTCTCCTTCTTGTCAAAGAAGATTCTACTGAACTCGCATTTCCCTGTCTCATCCCGCTACTCCACCGTTCCCCATGCACCTACCACCCGCGCATAGGTATCGCGGAAATCGATCAAGACGGCATCGAGCGGGCGGTCCTTATTTTCCTCGTAGCAGCGAGCGTTCCACTCGTCGATCTGGGCGTCGGACTGCACAAAGCTGCTCGGGTCCGGCGTGCTGTCGCTTACCGCCGCGCGGAGCCGAAGGAGCGTGTTCCGGTTCCAAAAGGTGAGGTGCGCCAGCGTGTCCTTGATGGACCACGCCCCGTTGACGCTTGGCCCCACCATCCGCGCCGGGTCGATGGGCGCGATGGTCCGCTCCAGTTGTTCCTGCGATGCGTCGCACTGCGCCACCAAGTCCGCTTTCGTCGTCGGTATTGCCATTGTGGGACTCCCTTCTCATCTCAGGCCGAATGCCGCTCCTATGCGTACTCGCGCCGTCTCCCGGCTTGCTTGACCGCGCCCATTGCCTCCAGTCGCTCCCCGATGCGGACGAGCAGGCCGCCAAGCGACACGACGATGGGGCGGACGCGCGGCGTTGCTGCCCGCGCTTCGCGGATGATCGCTTCCTGCGTCGCCTCGGCAATCCGGTCGGCAATGGAGAGCCGGGCCGTCGCCTCGGGGCCAGAGTAGCGCATCGCCTCCGCGTACAGTTCGTGAACGGTTGATCGATTCTGGAGAACCATCGTGTCCCTCTTTCTCCGGGCGTCGCGCCCGTGCCGCTAAGGAATATCCGTCGCTCCTGTCGCTCCTTTCGAGGTGGGAAATCGCCGCATCGATGATAACCAGCCAAACCACTTTTGCTAGTTACATTGTATGCGACGAGCGCTAACTTGTCAACCACATTTTAAGGGTTATACTTGATGCTATGGAAGTTCACGGCATGGAACAGCGGCACGACTTCGAGTTTTCCAGCGGGCGGCTCTGCCTGGATTTCATCAATACGCTCGGCGACCGGCCGGAGGAGCAGCCGAAAGAGGAGGAACTCCACTCGTACGCCGATCTCGTGGCGTGGGGCGAGGCGGCGGGGGCGCTCTCCGGCGAGGAAGCGGCGAGCCTGCTGCGCGAGGCGGCGCGTCGTCCAACTGAGGCGACGGAGACATTCACCGGCGCCATTGCGCTGCGGGAGGCGATGTACCGCGTCTTCTCCGCGATCACCACGGACGCCGCCCCGCCGGAAGGAGACTTCGCGCGGCTCAATGGCGCAATTCGCGACGCGATGGCGCGCTCTCGCTTCGCCCCGGCAGGCGAGCATTTCACATGGGATTGGGAGCGCGACCCCGCCGCGCTCGACGGGATGCTCTGGCCGGTCGCCTGGTCCGCCGCCGAGTTGCTGACCTCGGAGGAGTTGGGGCGGGTGCACGAGTGCGCCGGGACGGATTGCAGCTGGTTGTTCGTGGACATGAGCAAGAACGGCAGCCGTCGGTGGTGCGAGATGCGATCCTGCGGCAACCGGGCGAAGGCGCGGCGGCATCGTGAGCGGCAGCGCACGGCCCATTCCTGACCCTACCGCCCCGCTGGCATCCGGGTTGCGTCCTGTCCTGTTGTGGAGACAACCCGACGCCGACAGGAGCAGGAATGATGCGCGACCCGAATGACCGAACCGACACCCCCGTTGCCCCGAACTCCGGTGAAGAGGACGAACGCCTGACGACCCCGGCGGGCGATGGGCCGATGCCGCTCGATGGGCCGATGCCGCGCGGCGCCCAACCCGACCCGCACCCCGATGCGTCGCCGCCCGAGTCGCCCGTCTGGCCGGTGCCGCGTCACGACCCTGCCTGAGATTCATGACGCAACCGTTTGAACCGCAAAGGCGC
>JBBSII010000768.1:0-1919 GCA_038232175.1 Thermomicrobiales bacterium | reverse complement strand
TTTGCGCCATCGTGCCTTCCGGCATGGCGGCGGGGTGCGCCCCGCGCTCGATGAGCAGCACCGATGCGACCGCCAGCAGGGAAATGACCGTGAGGAGCCAGAAGACGGGTTCGTATCGCCCGAACACCGTCACCAGCACGCCGACGGTGACGGGCGCGAGCGCGCGCGCCCCGGTGACGAAGAGCATCATCGTGCCGCTGATCGTGCCGTACTCCCTGCGCCCGTAGAGTTCGGCGACGAGCGACGCCCGCGCGGGGGTGAGGGCGCCGAAGCCCGTCCCGAAGAGGATGACGAAGACGACGACGCCGACGGTCGAGCGGAGCGTCACCAGCGCGACGAGCGCCAGCGCCTGCAGCACGAAGATGCTCGCGGCGACGTAGCGGCGCGGGATGCGCCCGCCGAGCGGCGTGAAGATCAGCCGCCCGGGCAGCGCCATGATGCCCACGAGGCCCGCCGCCGACGCCGCGAAGCCCGTGCTGAAGCCGTGGTCGGTGAGGAAGGGGATGAGGTGCACCGTCACGGCGACATTGGCGAAGAGCGTGAGGCAGAACGCCGTCGTCAGCCAGCGGAACGACGCGCTGCGAATCGCCTGTCTGGCGGGGACGCTGGCATCGGCCACGGGTCGCCCGCGCGCGGCGGTCGTCGGCCCCACGCCGCCATCCGGCTCCAGGCCGAGGTCCTCGGGTCGTCGCCGCAGCACAAGGGCGTGGAGCGGGATCGTCAGCACGGCGAGCGTCACCGCGAGGACGACGAGCGCGGTCCGCCAGCCGTGCGCGCGGATGAGCCACGCCTCCAGCGGGATGTAGATGACGCTCGCGAACCCGCCGATGAAGGTGATAATTGTGAGCGCCCGGCTCCGATGACGCACAAACCACGTCGCGATGGCCGCGAAGGCCGGCTCGTAGAAGGTGGCCGCGCTAACGACGCCAATTGCCGCCCAGATGCAATAGAAGACGATAAGATTGTGGACGGTCGCCCACGCGAGGACGAGCAGCGCCGCCGCGCACGAACCGACGGTCATCAGGGCGCGCGTGCCGTGGCGGTCCACCCACCGCCCGACGAAGAGCGCGGCGAGGCCGGAGCAGAGGAGCGAGACGGAGAACGCGCCCGTCATCGCCGCTGTGGACCAGCCCGTTTCTCGCTGGATCGGCTTGAGGAAGACGGAGAAACTGTAGTAGAGGATGCCCCACGAGGTCACCTGCGTGAAGGCGAGGGCGAGCAGCATCACCCAACCGTAGTAGATGCGCGCGGGTGCTGGCTGCGCGGTCGTCATGCACTCCCCCTTACGTCCCTTGATACCCTTCCGCTCGTGTGCGAGGCGCGTCCGGTGGAGGGATAGTAGCACGCTGACCAGTATATGCCCCTCCACACCGGGTGGGCGATGTGCTTCCTGACCAATTCGCGGGTGCGCCATTCGTGCGCCAATACGAACGTCGCACCCGCTCTTTCGTGTGCTCAGCGGGCGATCTCGCCCCGCATCTCGGGCTTCGTCGCCCGGACGAAGGCGCTGATGAAGCGGCTCGCGACCGCGTTCGTCACCTGCGCCGCTGCGTCGGCGGATGCGCCGCAGCACTCGCTGCCGCAGATATCGTCCGCGCTGTAGCGGTGCACCTCCTGAATCTCGATCGCGCCGAAGCCGGCGGCGACCAGTTTCTCGCGGTACTCCCTCGCCTCAAGCGCACCGGCGATGCAGCCGGTCCATAACTCGGTATCCCGCCGCACCGCGTCGGGAATCGCCGGCTCGCCAGGCTCGGCGTCACGGATGACGACATCGCTGATCGCGACGCGGCCACCGGGCCGGAGGACGCGGTATGCCTCGCGCAGGACGGCGCCTTTGTCCGTGCTAAGATTGACGACGCAGTTCGAGATGATGACATCCACCGTGTCATCGGGGAGTGGAATCGCCTCGATCTGCCCCT
>JBBSII010000767.1:0-1920 GCA_038232175.1 Thermomicrobiales bacterium | reverse complement strand
GCGATGATCAGCCGACCGTTCGGCCCAATGATGAAACCCGCCTCATTGCAGACGCCGATGAACGTCCCCGTCTTGCTCCCCCAGCGAATCGTCGGCGGGAACTTCGGGATGAACCGCGCGATGCGGCGGCCATTCTGCTGCGTTTCGAGCATCGCCGTCATCGCCTCGCACGACGCGGGGGCGGCGGCCTTGCCGTCGAGGATCGCCGCGACGGCGCTCACGTAGTCATTCGGCGTGGCGATATTCGGCGACGCCGTCCCCGCGAAGAGGTCGCGAATCGTGCCGCCGAGGCGGGAGTGCTGCATCCCGAGGTCCGCCATCGTGTAGTGGGTCAGTTGCATTGAACATTGCCATTAAGCGCGGGGAGTGGGATCATCAAGCAGTGCGTTCGTCTTTCGTCTCATGAGGAGCCTGCCCATGCCCCGCCCGCAGAAAGAGCCGCTCCGTTCTCTCACTGCCGATGAGGGTGTCGCGCTGGAACGGCTCAGTCGCGCCCATGCCGAACCCGCCGCGCTCGTCGCGCGTGCCAAAGCCTTGCTCGCCGTCGCCAACGGTCACTCCTTCACCGACGCCGCCCGTGCAGCCGGGCGCAAGAGCGGCGATGCCGTGGCTCAGTTGGTCGCCCGCTTCAACGGTGAAGGACTGACGACGCTCACCCCCGGACATGGTGGCGGTCAGCCGAAGCGGTATACCCCGCTGGAGCAGGAACGTATTCTGCGCGCGGTGCGACGCACGCCCGACCGGGATGCCGATCAGACGGGGACGTGGTCGCTCGCGACGCTCCGCCGGACGTTGCGGCAGGCGCCGGATGGCTTGCCAACCGTGAGCACCGCGACGATCTGGCAGGCCCTGCACGACGCGGGATTCCGCTGGCAGCGCGATCGCAGTTGGTGCGAGACGGGCGTGGTCGTCCGCCCGCGCAAGAGCGGGGCGGTAACGGTCGTCGACCCCGATGCCGTGGCAAAAAAAAGTTGATCGAAGCGGCGTACGTGCAGGCAATGGTACCGGTGTGGACCGAGGACGAGGCTGGTCCCTATCAAACGCTCCCCTATCCGGGGATGCACTGGCGACCGATGGCCGAACCGGTACGGTATTCGCACGAGTACGTGCGCGCGGGCACCGCCAAGCAGTTGACACTCTTCCACCCAGCCAGTGGGAAGGTGCGGGTCAAGGGGGTACGCAGTTGCACGAATGCGGTGTTGCATCCGTGGCTCGAAGCGGAACTGCGCGCGATCCTCGCGATGCTGCCAGCACCGCTGGAGACCCTGAGCGCGCGGGAGAATCGGCACCGATGGGCACGCTGGCAGGAAGGGCTGTCGGTGCGGATCACGTTGCCCGAAACCTTGCCGCCGTTGCGCCTGCTTCTCGTGCTGGATAACCTCGCGGGCCATCTCACGCCGTCATTTGTCCTCTGGTTGTTCGCACACGGGATCATGCCGCTCTACACGCCGCTGGGGGGCAGTTGGCTCAATAGGGCAGAATCGATCCAGCGCATCCTCAAACGCCGGGCATTGGAGGGTCATCATCCGCAGACGCCTGAGGAAATCATCGCGTGGCTGGAAGCGACCGCCGACGGCTGGAACCGGGCACCGACGCCGTTTGTCTGGGATGGCAAGCGCCGGGCGCGGCGGGAACGCGCGTGGCAGCGCCGCCATGCGCTCGGCGGATCAGGAGCGTGTACAGAGTTGCCGCTTCACTGGGGGCGGGCAGCCTGAGGGAAAGGCGATGAGCAACACAACTGACCCACTAGTGCATAATCAGGAGACCTCTTCGTGAATCGTCAAGTGGGGCTCGTGGAGACAGCCAACTGCGGCGCAGACGCGCGCGGCGACTTCGTCTGCGGTCAGCAGGCGGGCGGGTTCGACGATCCACCGCTTGCCGTGCACCCACTTCGGCTCGATCGGATTGAGCCATGGACTC
>JBBSII010000766.1:0-1922 GCA_038232175.1 Thermomicrobiales bacterium | reverse complement strand
GATTCCTCGATGATCGCCAGCGCGGTGTAGTCGCGCTGCTTGCCGAGGTCGAGGCCGAGGTAGAAACTGGGGAAGCGGGGCATCCAACTCATGTGCATCACCTTTCTTGTGCGGCGAAGAGCGGCGTCACGCCGTCCGTGAGCGCGCCCATCACCACGTCGTAGCCGAAGACCTGATCGACGGTCTCCATGAACGTGCACTCGTACTCCTGGGCGTACCAGTACGGCCCCAGTGTCGCGCGCTCCTCGGCGAGGAAATCCGCCGGGATACGTTCGCACCGGTCTGCCGTTACCCGCACCCGCGCCCACCCCGCCCCGCCGTGTTCCCATTCCTCGAAAAAGAACCCCCGCTTGCCGTACGGCGTGCTCATCGCCAGCAGCCGCCCGCCCGACACCGCGAGCATCGGGCGCACGGCGTAATAGAGTTCGTCGGGGATACGGGAGGCCTCATCGAGGATCAATCGCGTCACGCCGCTGAACCCCCGGACCGTCCCTTCCTGGCCGGGAAGCGCCACGATCCTGGACCCGTTGGCGAGGGTCAGTTGCAGCGCACTCTCCTCCGTCGCGGCGACGGGACGCCCCACGGCGTTGTAGATGTGCATCACCTTGCGCTGCACCAGGCCGGATTGCCGGAGCGACCGCGAGAGGATCAGCACGAGGCTATCCGGCGTGTACACGGCATCGTGCACCCCGATTAGTGCCGCCATGCTAGATTTTCCTGCCTGCCTATGGATGTTCAGAAGGACGCGACTGGCGGCGCTCCGCAGTAAAGACGCCTGCCAGACATCATCCGGCGCGATACCCGCCGCCTCCGCGAGCCGCACGGGGTCAAGGGCCATCGCGAGGTCGCTGGCCAGTGTCATCGGCCTGCCTCCAATGCCATCAGTTCGCCCGCGACGACGGCGCGGGCATCGGGGAAGGGCGCGAGGGCGCCGATGACGACGGCCCTCACCCGCTGCCACTCGGGGGAGATGACGATGTTCACCTGCGGGTTGCGGCTGATCTCGCCCTCGACTTCCAAGAGCAGTTCCATGCACGCCCGCGCCTCACGGATGCCCGCGAGGGCGGTCCGGTAGTCACCGGCCGCTTCCGCTTTCAACAGGAGGCTGATCGCCTTCCCTTTCAGTTGGCTCACCTGTGCGAGCAGGTCGTCGGAGCGCGATACCTCCTGCGCCGCCGCCGCCCTCGCGACCGTCGCCGGGAGATGATTCTGCTTATGACGCAGGAGCGAATCCTGCGAAACGCGGTATTTCGCGGCAAGCGCGGGAATCGCGGTGTTGGCCGCGAGTTCCCGATCGATCCCCTCGACATCGGGGGATTGGCAAACATTGCATGCGCGCGGCATCGACTACCGTACCCCGCCGTACGTCTGGTCGAGCGTCTGCGTCACGGCGATGTGCGCCGTCACCCGTCGCGCGTCCGCGATCCGCACCCCGAGCGCCTCCCGTTCCTGCCGGTTGCCGAAGAGCCGCTGCCTGATGCTGCTCAGCGCCGCGTCCAGCCGGGCGACATCATCGCCGTAGCCGCCCCCCTCCTTCGCGCGCTCCGCTTCGAGGCGGCGCTGCCCGTAGCGGAGCCCCAGCGCCAGGCGTGCGCGGTCGTACGCGCCCTTCGCCGCATCCTCGACGCGATCCGCGAGGGCGGCGAGGGGGAGCGTCTCGGCGTCTTCCTTGACGAACGGCGCGAGCGCGTTCGCCTTCGTCAGATCGTCGGCGGTGAGGACGGCGAGCGGGTCCGCCTCGGCGCGGTCGAGCCGGTGCAGTTCCGCCTCGGCATCGGTAATCTCCGCCTGCGTCACGTCCGCCGCCTCGGTGAAGGTCTTCCTGAACGCGGCCAGCGCCTCGGCCTCGCGACGCGCCTGTTCTTCGGGGCTGAAGAGTGGCCGATTATCGCGATAGAGCGCGGCTTTCCGGGCGGCGAGGG
>JBBSII010000765.1:0-1925 GCA_038232175.1 Thermomicrobiales bacterium | reverse complement strand
GGATATGTGCTTCTTCTATCACGTCGGGTGCGGGCGGCGACCACTGCAACGGCGGGGCGACGAGCCTGCCGTCGGCGAGGAGCAGCAACCGATCCGCGAGATCGCGATGCATATCCTCAACGAGATTGAACAGGTCATCCTCGGTGCGGACATGGCGCAGGGCGGGCAGGAGCAGCGGCGGCACAGCGAGGCTGACGAGGTACGCATCCTCGTAATTGTCGAATAGCCCCGCGCGCATGGGCGTCGCCATCGGGAAATGCGGCGTCGCCTCGGCGGTCTCGTGCACGATGGTGATGGAGCCAGTCTGCGCCGCGCGGATCGTCCGGCGCGTGTTCGCCCACCGGTAGGCGTCCTCATGATGCCCGACGTACATCGGGATGAGCGCCTCGCTGTTCTTCAGCAGGATGATGCGGATATCGTCGTTGACGCGCGCCGACCAGAGATTGCGCTCCTGCTTGTGCTGCAACGGCTCGACGTGCAGACCGGCGCGCCGCCGGTCCTGCTGTACCTCGGTCGCGACGACCAGCGTATCTTTCCGCTCGCGCTCGGTCAGCTTACTGAGGGCAACGAAGAATCCCTCATCGAACTGCATTCAGACCCCTCCGGTGCGTCGGTGCGTCACGCGCTCGCGAAACACGGTGCATGAATGCACGACGCGGGCACGCTTCCCACACTATGCCGCATGATCGCACACGAGGGCGGACGAGAGCGCGTCCGCCCTCACGCCATCTCCGCGCCGGGCACGTGCACCCACTGCCGGTTCGTCGCGGAGAGGATCACCGCGTCCATCACCGCCTGCGCCCGCGAGCCGTCGTGGAAGTCCGGCGAGGCGGGCCGCCCCTCGACAATTGCCTCGATGAACTCGAACGACTGATCGTAGCGGAAGACTTGCAGCGGGTCGCCCTGATGCGGGTCGCGCGGGGAGCCGGGGACTTTAAGCCATTCCTCGGGCAGTTCTACCGTCTCCAGGTTGCCGCCCTTCTTGCCGACCATCAGTTGATACGGCGTGCTGAGGAAGTAGACGAGCGAGGCGTCCGACCCGTTGATCTCGACGTAATCCTGGCTGTAGAGGTAGAAGCCGCGCCCCGCCGCCATCTTCGTGCTCTCGAAGACACCCGTCGTGCCGTTGACGAAGTCGCCCAGAAAGGCTGCCCAGTCGTCCACATCGGAGGCCTGCGCGGAGCCGTCCGGGTTGTGCCGCTCCGTCAGGTACTGCCGCATCTGTGCGACGACCCGCCCGATTGGGCCGAGCAGGTAGTGACCGTAGTCGATCCGGTGCGAGAGCATGTCGCCCAATTCGCCGGACCCCGCGAGCGCCTTCACCTGCCGCCAGCCGACCGCGCGGTCGCCCCAGTCCTGCAGGCGGTTGACGCGGAAGTGGTACGGCACGCCGACCGTGCCCTGATCGACGAGGTGCTTCATGTAGCGCATCGCGGGGACGAAGCGGTACGTGAACGCCGTCATGTTGACGACCCCCGCCGCCTTGACCGCCGCGACCATCGCCTCGGACTCCTCGTAGTTGAGGCCGAGCGGCTTCTCGCTCATCACATGCTTGCCCGACTGCGCCGCCGCGATGGCGATTGGCATGTGCAGGTTGTTCGGCGTCGCGATCACCACTGCGTCAATGTCGTCCTGCGCGACCACTGCGTTCCAGTCGGCATACGTCCGCGTGACGCCTGACGCCTCGCTCGCCTTCACCAGCGCCTGCGGGTTCGGGTCGCAGAGCGCGACGACCTCCCCCTGCGGGTGTGTGCGGATGCCTGGAATGTGGTTCTGCACCGCGACGCCACCCGTCCCGATCATTGCAACACGGACCATTGCGCTCTCCCTCCGCGAATGTCGCTGTTATGGACGCCGTCAGTGCAGTCGAGTGTCGCACGCGGCGCAAACGGGCGTCAATCACAAGACTTCGTCTCAACCCGGAG
>JBBSII010000764.1:0-1926 GCA_038232175.1 Thermomicrobiales bacterium | reverse complement strand
CATTCGTCGCCGCGAACAGCAATGGTTTTGGTCGAAGCAGCCAGTGGACGCTGTCGTAAAACGTGTGAAGGTGCTGCGTGAACCCGGAGAGGACGTGGACGCGCGCCCCGGCGGTGATGATACGGCGGATGAGCCGCTGCTGCTGCAGGAGCACAAAGAGGAGCACGAAGAGCGCCGCGATGGTCGCGAAGACCGGCACGCCGTACTGGAAGACCATGAACCCGATCGAGGCGAGCAACAGCATCGCGATGCCGTCCGTCAACCGTTCCGCGAGGATGATCGGCGCGGAAACCGCGATGGGCGTCCCCCTTGCCTCCCGCAGCAGGACGGACTTCAGCACCTCCCCGAGTTTGCCCGGCGTGATCGACATGGAGAAGTTCGCGAAGAAAATCCGGGCGGAGAGGCCAGTGGGCAGGTCCATCACACCGATGCGCCGCAGGTAATACTGCCATTTGGCGAAGCGGAGCGCGTAGTTGAACGAGGTGAGAAGCAGGATCGGCACGATCAGCGGCCAGCGGAAGTCCCGCAGCGTCCCCGCGAGTTTGCGGCTGTCCGCGAAGAGGGTCAGGCACATCAACACCAGGAGTGCGAGCAGCACCGAGACGATGATTCGCCCGCGCGCGCCCTTCAGTCGTGATCCCACCGACCGTTCATCCTGTGTCGTGACCATCGCCAATGTCCAATCATCCCGCGTCGTACCCGAACCGACCGCCAGTATAGGTGTGTCGCAGGAGCGGTGCAAATGGGCCGAGAGTCCGGGTAATGTTTCACATCACAGGGGATTCACCGTCGCTGCGGAAGAGTCATATCTTGGCTGAATATGGCGCGATCATGGAGGAAACGAAGACTTCCCCGCATCAGGGTCTCCTCCCTCGGTATTCTCCTCTCTCCGGCGCAGATACGCGCGCATCGCCGCCGTAAACTGCGGCAAGCGCCTGGCAATCCCGTCGAGGATGCTGGCGACTGTCCGGTCGGGATCGCGCCGCTTCGCCGCTTCCACCTGCCGCTCAAGGGTGCGGTGGAGCCGTTCGGGTGACGCCGCAACGAGCCGCGCGGCGAAGTGTCCGGCGTCCAGATGCGGGGCTTGTACCTGACCACGGCAAAGGTCGTCGGGGGAAAATGGCGATCGTTACTCGTGACGATTGCATCCACGCGCGCTCGGTAGGCCGCTGCCGCAACGTGCCGGTCGTCGGGGTCTGCGGGCTGCATCTGTGGGATGTACCGCTCATAGTCGGTGACGAGGGCCGCAGGGAATTCGTCCCGGAAGAGTCTCATGATACGTGCAACCGCGTTCGGCCGCTCGCTCTCGGGGTTCTCGTCATCGTCTTCGCGATGTGTTCCTCAACCTCGGCGAGGATGTCCACGGACCAGAAGACGCGGCACAGCGGCGACCCTTCGATCGTGCGCGCTGCGTCGAGGAAGAGGTCGCGCGGATTGAGTGGGATCAGGGTACTGGAATCGATGAGTACACGGGGGATCGGCACGGGAGATTACGGGAGCGACGCGAGCAGCGCGTCGTCCACCTCATCGAGGCCCGCCGCGATGCTGAGGTCGCGCAGCTCGTCGAGCGCCCTCGCCTGCCGGGCATCGCGCTCCCCCTTGAAGGTCTGGAGATCGCCATACTGAATACGCCGCTGCTGTCCACGCCCCGTGAACGGGATCTGCCCGTCGTCGAGCAGTCGCTTCAGATATGCGGGGTCGACGTTACGCATCTCCGCCGCCTGCTTCAACGTGAGGCTCCCCTCCGGGGGCGTCGGACGCACTGAGGCGCGCCGCAATCGGGCACGTCCTTCACGTTGCGGTTGGGGTCGATCCTTGACGACCATGTGGGCCTCCAACACTGGCGTGCCGACGCTGCTCCACCGCGCACCATCGATCATCAGCGCACACCACATTTTATATCACGCTGGGGCCACCGTTACTATT
>JBBSII010000763.1:0-1927 GCA_038232175.1 Thermomicrobiales bacterium | reverse complement strand
TGGTGCAGGGGAAATTCGGCTCCGCCAATAGCGCTGCTGTGCCCGCCGGGGTCGGCACCGGGTTCATCATCGACAAGCGCGGCTACATCCTGACGAACAACCACGTCGTCGAGGGCGCCAGCTCGCTGACCGTCGCCACAAGACGATTCAGACAGTCAAGCAGGCTTTGATGAATGCAGGTGCGCAGGCCGAGGTGATCGCCAAGGTACTTGGCACTGTCCGAAGCGCGGGCGGCACGCAGATACCGGTAGACAAGAGCGCGATGACGGTCGCGTCGGTCTTGTACGACGCGGTCTTCGTGCCGGGCGGCACCAAGGGCGTGGTGGCGCTGGCACACGAGGGAGACGCGCTCCACTTCATCAACGAGGCATACAAGCACTGCAAGCCGATCGGCGCCGTGGGCGAGGGTGTCGACCTGCTCGCGCAGTCAGATATCCCGAACGCATCGATCCCTGGCGTCAAGAATGAGGGAGAGACCGCCGCAGGTGTGGTGACGGCGCGGGATACCGCGCATCTAGACGACTTCGCCGTGCGGTTCATCGCGGCAATTGGCCAGCATCGCTTCTGGGAGCGAATGGTCTCGGAGGAGGAGACGCGATGACGACGCAGGCGACGACATTGAGCGCCACGCTCGCGCACGACTCCTTCCGTTGGCTCGACGCGATTGCTGTCCCGACGCAGGCGGTGGGACATCGCCTCTTTCGTTCCGGCGTTGCGGCTCGTCGGGCGAAGGACTGGCTGAACGGGGTGCCGCTGCGGCATCGCCTCCACCCCGCGTTGATCGCCGTACCCCTCGGCGCTTGGACGACCGGCCTGCTGCTCGACTGGCTCGACAGTCGGGTGGCGCGCGGCGCGGACGCCTACCAGCGCGGCGCGGACGCGGCGGTAGCCTTCGGCATCCTCGGCGCGCTGCCTGCGGCGGCGACCGGGCTGGCGGATTGGGTAGACACCTACGATCACCCCCGGCGGGTCGGTATGCTCCACGCTCTCGTGAATACCACCGCCCTCGGCCTCTACCTTGGGTCGCTCGGCCTGCGCCTGGCGGGGCACCGACGCCCGGCGAAAATGCTCTCGCTGGTCGGCTACGGCGTCGTCAGCCTCAGCGGTGCGCTCGGCGGCGAGTTGGTCTTCACCCTTGGCGTCAATGTGCCCCACCTCCTCTATCCGACACCACCTAATCGGGAGATGGACGTGCTGGCGAGCGACGCACTGTGCGAGGGAGAGGCGGTCATGGTCGAGGTGGGGCGCGTGCCGACGCTGCTCGTGCGGCAGGCCGGGAAGCTCTACGCCGTGGAAGCGTGGTGCCCGCACGCCGGAGGGCCGCTGGTCGAGGGGCGGCTGGAAGGCGCGACGATCCGCTGTCCGTGGCACGACGCGCGCTTCGCGCTGGCGGACGGACGCCCGTTGCAGGGGCCGGCCTCGGTGCCGCTACGGACCTTCGCGATCCGCGAGGCGGGCGGGCGCATCACGGTCCGGCCGAGCTACGAGGGGCAGAGCTGGCCCCCATCGCCCGCCCCACCCGTGCCCGATCCTGTGCCGATGGTTGCGAACGATCGCGGATAGCGTTCCGTTATTTTTCCTATCGCCCGCTATCCACGATGGCGACTTCCTGGACAAGGCTACTCTCGGCTGGGTGAAGCATCCGCCATCACTACCGAGCTTAGTCTTCGATGTCGAGGATGTCCCCGCACCATTGCCTCTATCTACGCTCCGTCGGGAGGCGCTATTGCCTTGCGGGGTTGTCGCGTCTGTCCGCTTTCCCCAATGGATTGCGTTCAGTTAGCCGTCTCGTTATCAATGTCGCTTGATGCTGCCGCGCAACTGGTTTTTGAGACGAACGGCTCCTTCCGTTTCCATTCCCACCGTTGATCGGCTATAGTGCCGATAGCGTGCCGCGCGCATCATGCGATGCCCGCGCGCGTCTCGC
>JBBSII010000762.1:0-1939 GCA_038232175.1 Thermomicrobiales bacterium | reverse complement strand
CCGTCCGGGGCGCGCGTGTCGCTCTACGATCTGCTCCCGGAGGAACTCGAGGCCTGGCTCGTGGCGCAGGGGCAACTGGCGTTCCGCGCGTCCCAGCTCTACCGGGGCATATATGGACGTTTCGCGGAGAGTGCCGTCGGCATCGCGGGCGTACCCAAAGCGCTCGGTGCGTTCCTCGATGCGCAATTGCCCCTCGGCATCCTCACCGAAGTGGGCGTACTCGCGAGCACGGATGGGCGCACGACGAAGCGGCTCTACCAGACGCCGGATGGTCGCCTGATCGAGGGCGTGCTGATGCATTATCGGGACCGCTCGACGGCGTGCATCTCGTCGCAGGTGGGCTGCGCCTATGGCTGCACCTTCTGCGCGACGGGCAAGATGGGGCTGGAGCGGAACCTCTCCGCCGGTGAGATCGTCGCGCAGGTCGTCTCGCTCGCCCGCGTCAGCCAGCAGGAGGGCAGCCCGCTGACGAATATTGTCTTCATGGGCATGGGCGAGCCGCTCGCGAACTACGATCAGGTGATGCGCGCCATCGCGATCCTCAACGAGCCGCAGTGCCTCAAATTCGGCGCGCGCCGGATCACCGTCAGCACCGTCGGCCTCGCGCCGCGCATTCGCCGCCTGGCGGAGGAGCCGTGGCAGGTCAACCTCGCCGTCTCGCTCCATCAGACGACGGACGCGGCGCGCTCCGCGCTGATGCCGGTGAACACGCACTTCCCGATCGCGGAACTGCTGGACGCCGTGCGCTTCTACATCGCGAAGACGCACCGCCGCGTCTCGTTCGAGTACGCGCTGATGGCGGGCGTGAACGACACCGAGGCCGTCGCCAATGAACTGGCGCGGTTGCTGCGCGGCCTGTTGTGTCACGTCAACCTCATCCCGCTCAATCCCGTCGCGGAGGCGGTCGGCCCGGACGGCGTGCCGCTGGCGCGCCCCAGCAAGGAGCGTGCGGAGGCGTTCGCGGCGATGCTCGTCGCGAAGGGCATCCCGGCGAGCGTCCGCTATTCCCGTGGGACGGATATCGCCGCCGGTTGCGGCCAACTGCGGGCGGAGACGACGCGGGGCGCGCGATCACCGGAGGCGGCATGACGCGCATCGCCTACTTCGACGCGCAGGCAGGGATCAGCGGCGACATGACCCTCGCGGCCTTCCTCCACGCTGGGCTGTCGCTCGACGATCTGACGCAGGCGCTCGCCCCACTTGGCCTGCCCGGCTACACCCTGCGCGGGGAGGCGGCGAGCCAGTACGCGATCACCGGCACGCGCGTCATCGTCGATGTCGAACCGGACCAACCGCAGCGCGATTGGCGCGCGATCCGGGCGCTCATCACTGATTCCGGCCTGACCGAGCGGGCGAAGGAGTTGGCGCTCCGCATTTTCGCCGCGCTGGCCGTCGCGGAGGCGTCGGTGCATGGCGTCGGCGTCGATGATGTCCATTTCCACGAGGTCGGCGCGGTCGATAGCATCGTGGACATCGTCGGCACGGCGGTCGCGCTCGATCTGCTCCAGATCGAGGCGGTCTACGCCTCGCCGTTTGCGCAGGGGCATGGGTGGACGCAGTCGCAGCACGGCCTCATTCCCGTCCCCGCCCCCGCGACCCTCGCGCTGATCGCCCGCGCCAACGCGCCGATGGTGCCACTGAATACCGAGAAGGAGACGGTGACGCCGACGGGCGCCGCGATCATCACCGCCCTCGCCGACGGCTACGAACGCCCGCCGATGACTGTGCAGACGGTCGGCTACGGCTTCGGCACGCGGATGATGCCGTGGCCGAACTGCCTGCGCCTCTGGCTTGGCGCTGCCATCGTCACGCAGCGAAGGGACGACCCGGACTTCGCGCCGCAGGCGGAGCCAACCCTCTTTCCGATGAATGACATGCCCGCATTTGCCCCCGACGCCGACGACGCGGAGGTGCTCCTCGTCACCAATGTCGATGACCT
>JBBSII010000761.1:0-1947 GCA_038232175.1 Thermomicrobiales bacterium | reverse complement strand
GCCGGCCGCGACCAGTTTGAGGATGCCGATGATTTGCCCCTCGGTGAACTGACTCTTGCGCATGACTGACCTCCCGCAATCGATCCATTCGTCGGGAGTCTCTCATAATCCGTGGACACCTTTTCGGGGGTCAGGTCAGCGTAACCTCGCCATCAATGCGTAGCATGTCAAATGCAATTGGCATTCTTCCTCCGTTTAAGTTGATCCCATCACACAGGGTTTTCTCGTCTCCGTGGCAATTATCATCGCGTTAATGGCAGCGACACCCACCGCCGCTCGCGGAACGAAAGCTCGACGGCGTTGATCGCCTCCTGCACCCACGCGCCATCGGTGAAGCCGCCCTGCGTCGGCGCGTCGTCGATGATCTCGTCGAGGAAACTGGCGATCAGGTTGGCGTAGAAGAGCGAGCGCCACGACTCGGTGTTGCTGCCACCGCGCGGGTAGAATCGCGCGGGGATTTCCTGCTCGACGAACTCGACCGCGTCCGGCTTGGCGATCGTGATCGTCTCCGCCTTGCCGAACTCCTCGATCAGGCGGCAGATGATCGCCCCCTTCTCCCCGTAGAGGCGCGCCTCGATGCCGGGGTAGTTGCCGACGGTGACGTAACTCGTCTGGATCGAGGCGAGCGCGCCGTTCGTGTACTCCGCCAGGTAGAGGTCGCCGTCGTCGATGTTCATGCGCATCATCTGGCCCGTCTGGCGCACCACCCGCTCCGGGATGAAGTTCCGCATCGTGCCGACGACCTGCGCGTAGTCCGCGCCCACCCACCAGTGGCTGAGGTCGATGATCGGCGCGCCGTAGCCTTCCAATGACGAGACCTGGATGATCGACTGATCAGCGTCCGGGTCGGCCTGACGGAGCGGGGTCTGCGGGTCGAGCCACTGCGAGTTTTGCTCATAGCCATTGAAGATGTACGGCGTGCCGATGAAACCGGCATCAATCAACTCCTTCGCGTAGCGCACGCCGGGGCTGTAGCGGAAGGTGAACCCGAGCTTTGTCTTCAACCCATTTTCCGCCGCGACCGCCGCCAGCGCGCGCGTGCCGCGAAAGTCATAGGCGACGGGCTTCTCGCACAGGACGTGCTTGCCCGCGTCGAGCGCGGCGGCGGCGAGTTCGTAGTGCGTGTGCGACGGCGTGGCGATGTCGATCACGTCGATGTCGGGCCGCGCGATTAGCGACTGCCAGTCGTCCGTCGCCGCAGGAATGGCGAAGAGCCGGGCGTACTCCTCCGCGAGTCCTTTTTGCACGTCGCAGATCGCGACAACCGCGCAGCGCGGGTCACGCTGCCAGCCGGGGATGTGCGCCCCCTTCGCCCACGCCCCCGCGCCGAGCACCGCGACCTGCACCTTGCCATTCTTCATCCTCATCCCCTCTCGCGATTGCGCTCGCTTGGATGGTGCGCGCGCTAGGCGCGGTCGAATGCTTCCAGCACCGGCACGAACTGTTCGATGCCCGCGAGGGAGCGCGGCCAGGTCTGCACCTGAATGTGCGATATGCCCTCGTCCACGAAGGCGCGCAACTGCGCCGCGATCTCCTCCGGCGAGCCGGTGATCGGCTCGGGGCTTGCGTGCGGGCGATTGCGGATGGGCGGGTTGTCCGGGTGGTTGATGAAGTCCACGAGGACGGACGCGGTGCGCGGGAGCGTCGCCGGGTCGCGCCCAACCTCGGCGCAGGCGGCGTCCACCTTCGCACGCATGGGCGGGACTTCGTCGGCGCGGCTCCGCCCGAAGACGCGCCACATATTCCACATGTCCGCGTGCTGCGCGGTGAGGCGGAGCATCCGCTCACCTGCCGTGCCGACCATGATCGGCGGGCCGTTCGGGCGCGGGCCGCGCACACGCAGTTCGCTCTCGCGCGCTGAGTAGAACTGCCCCTCGAAGTCGACCTTCCCCTCGCGCAGCAGCGTTGCGATGATCGTCAACGCCTCCTCGAAGCGACTGGCGCGGT
>JBBSII010000760.1:0-1964 GCA_038232175.1 Thermomicrobiales bacterium | reverse complement strand
TTTTTGCGGAGGTGCCGTTGGTGGTGATCCAGCACGCGACGTAACTTGTTAATCTGATCGACTCGCGAATCCAGTGTGATGGGCGGACGGTGCCGGACGGCAACGAGCGGTGGCGGAGCAACCGGGTGGTGTCCGGCTTGGAGGAGCGGTACGGGCTGTCACACGCCCGCGACCCGGAACGGGAGCGCACGCCGCGACCGCAGCTGAGCCGAGGCGAGATCGCGTGGGCGGAGCGGCGGGGGGAGATCCCGCCGAAGCTGGTGCTCGCGGCGCGGATCGATGCGGCGATTGTCCGCAGCGACGGGACACGCGCGGGGTTCGCTCAGGAACTGGGGACACTGGGGGTAACGGCGCACTGGAATATCGCCAGCACGGGGCGGGTGCAGGGGGCGAGCTACGCACTGCGCGACGACGTTGAGGAGACGCGGACCTTCTTCAAGGGCAGTCAAGTGGGCAAGGAGTATGGGTGGAGCCAACTGGCGCAGCGGTTGGCTGCGCGGCAGCAGGAGCAGGACCATGGACGAAGCGACGACGCAGGGACAAGGGAAAATGGCCGACTTGCAGCGGCAGGCCCGCGCGACGGTACCCGCAGCGACCATCGCACCGACCGAGAGGCCGCCGTCGCCGCAGGAGGAACAACCACCGACCGCACCGAAGCGCCCGAAGCGCCCACCGCCGCCGACCGCGCCCGCGCCGAGCGGTGGCCCGCCGGTGCAGGTCGTCGAGCCGACGCCGATCATCAAGGCGATCGAGCGGCTCCATCAGACAGTGGGCGACGAGATGGCGACGGTGACCCGCTTCACGCAGGTGCAGGGAGAATACCTAGCCGAACTGAAGCGGGCACAGAACGCGCTGACGAGCGACTGGTACAAGGTCACCGCGCAGGTGCCGCAGGTGGAGGGCGCGATGCACCAGTTGGCGCAGGAGATCCGGCTGCGGCAGCGGGAGATGGCGGCGAGCGCGCGGCTCGTGCAACGGGTGGCGGCGGTGGCCGTGGCGGTGATGATCCTCGCCGTCGTGCTGACCGTGGGGGTGCTGATCGTGATCGCGCGACGTCATCTCTAGACCGGACGACTGACGCGGTGCGGCGCCAACTCGCCGCCATGGGATGCGACCGGTACGCGATCGGGGTGCGCGACCCGGCACGGGGGATGCTGACGCGCACGGGGAGCGCGGACGAGATCGTGGCGGGGATCGGCTGGCTCAAAGCGATGAATGCCCAGGGAAGCGACATCTATGTGCGGCCAACGGGCAGCAGCGGCGTGATCCTCGTGGACGACCTGCGCGCGGGGATACTGAAGGAACTGACACGGGACGGGCTGACGCCGATGGTGGTGACGGAGACGAGCGCGGGCAACTACCAGGCGTGGGTCCGGGTGAGCGATGGGCCGCTGCTGCCGGAGATTGCGACGGAAGCGGCGCGGGAGGTAACGGCGCGCTACGGGGGCGATCCCAACAGCGCCGACTGGCGGCAGTACGGGCGGCTGGCGGGCTTCACGAACCAGCAGCCGGAGCACACGCGGGCGGATGGGCAGCAGCCCGACGTGCGCCTGCGGGAAGCGCGAAGCGGAGACGCACCCGCTGCCGCGAGAGACGTGCTGGGGAAGGCGCAGGAGCGCTTCGAGGAGCGCTTGCAGGAACCGCGATCCGTGCCCAGAGCATCGCACCCACGCGAGCAAACCGGGGGCGGCGGACCTTCCTCCCGCGGCGAGGAGTATCGGGAGCGGGCGACACGGGATGACGGGCGCGGGGATCGGTGAGCGCGGAGCGGTCGGGCGGTGGCGGAGGCTCCTGCGCATCGGCCTCCTTGCCGCATTGTCCCGGCGCGACCGCCGCTTGCTCTGGAACCATTGTGCCGGATGCGTTGTAGTATATAGTAGTGGGGCCATTTTCTGGTTTGGGAGGGATGCGCTATGACACGTTTGCTTGGACGCCTCCTCACGTTGGTTGCGCTGGGTATCATC
>JBBSII010000759.1:0-1975 GCA_038232175.1 Thermomicrobiales bacterium | reverse complement strand
GGTATGGAGGGCATCGGCGGTCGTCGCTCCTGTCGCGGTGAGATGACCCATCTTGCGACCGGGGCGCGGCGTCTCCTTGCCGTACAAGTGCAGTTTGACCGCCGGGAAGGCGCACGCGGCGGCCCAATCCGGCTCGCCGCCCTCCCAGAGATCACCGAGTAGGTTCGCCATCGCGGCGGGGCGCAGTTGCTCGGTCGCGCCGAGCGGCAGGCCACAGACGGCGCGTACCTGCTGCTCAAACTGGCTCGTCACGCACGCATCGATTGTCCAGTGCCCGGAGTTGTGCGGGCGCGGGGCGATCTCGTTGACAAGCAACCCGCCCACACCGGTGAGGAAGAACTCGACGCACGCCACCCCGACGATGTCCAGCGCGTCCAGCACGCCGCGCGCGATCGCCACCGCCTCCTGCGCGGTCGCCGGGGGCACGGTCGCTGAGGCGACGGTCGTGTCGAGGATGTGGTGTGCGTGGGTGTTCTCGACGATGCCGTAGTGCGCGAACGCCCCGTTCACGCCCCGCGCGGCGACGACCGACACCTCCCGATCGAACGGCACCCACGCCTCAAGGATCGCCGCGCGGCCCGCGAAGGCGGCGTACGTCGCCTCGACTTCCTCCGGTGTCGTGATTTTCGCCTGGCCCTTGCCGTCGTAGCCGAAATCGGCGGTCTTGAGCACGGCGGGATAGCCGAGCGCTGCCAGGCCAGCGCGGAGTTCCGCGAGCGTCGTCACTGCCCGGAACGAGGTGACGGGGAAGCCCGCACCCCGCAGGAAGGTTTTCTCACGCAGGCGGTGCTGCGTTGTGTGCAGCGCCGCGCCGCCCGGCCGTACCGGCACGGCGGCGGCAATCGCCTCGACGGTCGCCGTGGGGATGTTCTCGAACTCCAGCGTGACGACACCTACCCCCGCTGCGAACTGGCGCGCGGCATCGAGGTCGTCGTACGGTGCGATGATCTCGCGGTCCGCGACCTGCCCGGTCGGCGTGTGCGCGTCCGGCGAGAAGGTGTGGACACGGTAGCCCATCTGCCGGGCGGCGATGGCGAACATGCGCCCCAACTGCCCACTGCCGAGGACGCCGAGCGTCGCGCCGGGGAGGATCGGCGCGCTCATGGGAGCGTCGCCTCCCGCACGCGGGCGGACTGCGCCGCGCGGAACGCCCGCAGTTGCTCCCGGAGTTCCGGCTGTGTCGTCGCAAGGATGGCGATAGCGAGGAGGGCAGCGTTGGTCGCACCCGCCTTGCCGATGGCGAGCGTCCCGACCGGCACACCGGCGGGCATCTGGACGATCGAGAGCAGCGAGTCCATCCCCTTGAGCGCGTGGCTCTCCACCGGCACGCCGAGCACGGGCACGAGCGTCTGCGCGGCGATCATCCCCGGCAGGTGCGCCGCGCCGCCCGCCCCCGCGATGATGACCGCGACGCCCCGGTCCGCCGCTCCCGCCGCGTACTCCGCCATCAACGTCGGCGTCCGGTGCGCCGAGACGACGCGGCACTCGTGCGGCACGCCAAACTGGGTCAAGGTCTCGTCCGCGTGGCGCATCGTCTCCCAGTCGGACGTGCTGCCCATGACGACGGAGACGAGGACTGCGTGTACGTCTCCCCCTTCCCCCGTGGGGAAGCGGGTGCCCTCTGGGCAGCATGGGGGGTTAGGAAGATCCATCATCGCTTATTCCTCCCCACGATGCGCGGCACGGCGCAGGCGATCCCGCACGGCGAGCCATTCGTCGCCGTCCGGCACATCTTCCACGAGGATGCGCGCACAGTCGTGGGCGTCGATGTCGCGCAAGGTCGCGTAGAGCATCCGGGCATAGGTCGCCGCGTCAGATGGCGCACGATACCACAGAACATCGGCGTGCATGGAGGGCGATTCGCGACGCGCCAGCACGGCGATGCACTTTCCCTCTTTCGCCTGCTGGGATGCGCGTTCCGTCAAGGTTTGTGCATCGACGATTTCCAGTGGTGTCATCGGTGCATAATGGCTCG
>JBBSII010000758.1:0-1977 GCA_038232175.1 Thermomicrobiales bacterium | reverse complement strand
TTCGACCTCGGCCTCAGCACCTCCGCGCAGTTTTCCGGCAAGGATGGGGAGGCAGGCGGTATCCAAGCCTTAACTGCGGGCGTGCAGACGACATGGGACGAGGCGCGGCGCGAATTGCTGGTTCGCTACGACCACCCGAAGCTCGACCGGGCCGTCGCACTGCGTGTCGATGGAACGCCCGTGCCCGTCCGATCGGTGGAGGGCGCGCTCGTCTTTCCGCTCGACCTCGCGCCGCGTGCATCCGTGACCGTGACCCTCGTTGTTGAACCGATCTTCGATGGCGTCCGCAGGGCGATGCCGCACGGGAATTTCGCGGAGGCAGCGACGCCGCTCGGGGTGGTGCGCGCGGCGCTTTCGGTGAAAGCGCCCGTGTTGACGACCTCGAACCCCACCGTCGCGCACGCATGGCGCATGGCGGTGGCGGATCTGGCGTCGCTGCCGCTCGGCCTGGCGATCGGCCCGGCCGCCCCGTCGGCGGGGATACCGCTCTATCAGCAGTTTTTTGGGCGGGACACGCTGACCATCGGCTGGCAGGCGGCGATGGCGATGCCCGATATGCTCAAGGATGCGCTGCTCGCGAACGCCGCCTTGCAGGGGACGGTGGTCGATGACTGGCGGGACGAGCAACCGGGGAAGATCATCCACCAGGCGCGCACCGGCCCGCTCTCGCTGCTCAATTACGACCCGTTCGAGCGATACTACGGCGACTACTCCGCCCCGCAGGACTTCCTGACGATGCTCGGCATCTACTTCGCGTGGACGAACGACCGCGAGACAGTTCGGGCGCTCCTCCCCGCCGCCCGCAAGGTGCTGCAATGGCTCGACGAGCAGGGCGACCTCGACGGTGACGGCTTCCTCGAATACGTGACCCGCTCCGAGAAGGGCGTCAAGAATCAAGGATGGAAGGACTCGGACGAGGCGATCATCGACGAGCATGGCACAATTGTCCAGAATCCAATCGCCACGAGCGAGATGCAGGGATACTGGTTCGCGGCGCTCCAGCAGGCGGCATCCGTCTTCTATCTCATGGGCGAGCGACGCTACGCGCGGAAACTGCTCAAGCAGGCCCGCGAACTCCGTGTCCGCTTCGAGGCGGCATTTTGGATGGAGGATGTGGGCTTCTACGCGATGGCGCTCGGGCCGGACAAACGCCAGGTCCGCTCGATTTCGTCCAACACCGGCCACCTGCTCACGGCGGGGATCGTGCCGCGAAAGAAAGGCTCGCGTGTCGTGGCGCGACTGATGGCGCCCGACATGTTCAGCGGCTGGGGTATCCGCACGCTTTCCAGCGACCACCCGGCCTACAACCCCTTCAGTTACCATCTCGGCAGTGTCTGGCCCATCGAGAGCGCGACCTTCGCGCATGGCTTCACGCGCTACGGCTGCTGGGAGGAGATGCATCGTTTCGCGGAGGGGGTGTTCGCCTCCACGGAACTCTTCAGCGAGAACCGCCTGCCCGAGGCAATCGGCGGCCTGCAACGAGACGCGGAGCACCCGCACCCCGGCATCTATCCGGAGGCGTGTGAGCCACAGGGCTGGTCGGCGAGCATGATTGTGATGCTCGTCCAGTCGCTGCTCGGCATATTCCCGCTCGCGCCGCTCGGCGTCCTGCTCATCGACCCGCACTTGCCATCGTGGCTGCCGGACCTGCGGCTGGAAGGCGTGCGCGTCGGCGACACACACCTCGACCTCGACTTCTGGCGCACGAACAAGGGGGCGACGCAGTACCGCGTGACGCGGCACTCCGGGCACGCGCGCGTCCTGCGGCAGCCGCTCCCACCGGGGATGGACATCGTCACAATTGCCCGCCTCCGCATGCTCCTCACATCGCTGCCGCGCTCGTAGGTCCATGGTGTCGCAGGTACAACGGATGGCTGGGAGCACAGGCTAAATCTGCCCAAAGGGCACCCGGCCACCGGTGGCCGGGTGCCCTTTGGGCAGATTTAGCCTGTGCTCCCAGCCATCCGTTGTACCTGC
>JBBSII010000757.1:0-1979 GCA_038232175.1 Thermomicrobiales bacterium | reverse complement strand
GGCGTGCGGCCGCCGAGCAGTGGGAACCAGCGCAGTTTGATCGCGAACAGGAGCAGCAGCCCGATGGCGATCAGGAACTCCGGGATCGCCGCCAGCGCGACCGTTGTGCCCAGGAGGATGCCGTCGCGCATCCGCGCCGGGAACCACCCCGCCATCATGCCCAGCGCGGTGCCGACCATCGCGGAGATACCGATCGCGGTGAGCACGAGGCCGAGCGTCCATGGCAGACGACTCGTGATCAGTGTGCGCACGGATGCGGGGCTTGCAATCGACCAGCCGAGATCGCCGTGTGCGAGATCGCCGAGGTACACGCGCAATTGACTGACGAGCGGTTCATCGAGATGGTAATACCCTCGCAATTGTTCCTTTGCGGCCCCGGTTAACGGGACGCCCGCCTGCTTCTCACCTTCCGCGCTGAAGTCGAGCGGGTCACCGGGGAGCAGCCGGGGAAGCAGGAAGTTCAGCAGCACGACGGCGATGGCCAGCAGGGAATACCGGGCGACCAACTGCACGAGGCGAGGAGCGGTCACAGCAGTTCCTCGACGAACCATGGCAGGGATTTGTCGAGGAACCGCTCCGTCGCGGGCATGAAGTACGATCCGAAGTGCCACATCGGGTCGAGCGAGGTGACGAGGAGCGTGCCCGGTGTCGTCACGCGGTCGATGTAGAGCACCGCCGCGCCGTCCTCCGTCGCGATCACCGTCTCGGCGCCTTGGGGGGGCAAGAAGACGCCGTGCTGATGCCACGTCGCGGCTTCCAGCGGGACGGCACGAAAGAACGGATGCGCCGGATTCGCCGCGACGAGACCGCTCCTCGCGGACGGGTCGCGCCACCACCAGAAGTTCGTCAGTCGATATTCCCAGCGGATGCCAGGGAGCCACGGATCGGGCTGCTCGCCGAAGGCGATCACTGTCCCGCCGCGCATCAGCATATCCATGATGTGCGGCGCTGCCGCGCGCATCGTCGGGGCATGGAGCCGTTCGGGGATGAGCAGTCCGTCGAACGCGGTGAGGTCGTGGGCCGCGAGATCGCGCAGGTAGATGATCTCCGCGAAATACTGGCGGTACTTCGGCTCATGCAGGCTGCGATGATGCTGCGCGCTGCCACCATACAGCGCCGCGAGCCGCTTCATCGGGCATCCCCCCGTTGCAGGACGCGATATTCGTCACCCATCCACGTGAACAACTGCGGCACGACGCGGCCCGCAGTCATCACGATCCCCGCGAGTTCGAGGAGGTCATTGCCGCTATGCAGGACGACGGTGCCGCCCGTGCTCCGACGGTCGATGAAGAAGATCGGGTCCCCGCTCGTGAAGGCGACGAGCACCTCCGCGCCGTCCGGAGGCGGATGAGAGCCGCGCGCGAAGAATCCCGCCACGCCCCGTCGGTAGGTGAGATCATCCGCCGCGACTCCGGCGAAGATCGGGTGCGGCGCGACGATTTTTACGGCATAGTCCCGATGCGAACGGATGGTCTTCGGTGCGAAGGGCGCGCCACCGGGGAGCCACAGACGGAAGAGATGCCCGTTGAACAGGAGCACCTTGCCGTCGTCGAGAAAGGCGCGGAGGCGCGCGCGCTCCCGGAACAGGAACTCCTGATCGGCGAACGCCGGCACGATCAGCGCGTGGTACGGCGTCAGATCCACCTCCGGCAGCGTGTAGAGGTCAATCGGCTCGACAGCGGCGCGCACAACCGGGTTCGCCAACTGCGCGGCCACGAAGGACATCTGCGGGTCGAGGAGCGCGATCCGCCGCGTCGGCGCGCCTCCCTCCATGCATTGATCGGGCGCCTCAGCCACCGAGGAGCGTGAGCTTGTTGATTGGGAGCGGGATACCATTCATCAATCCTCCCCATGTGTTCATCGGTGTGAAGCGGGCGGCGTTATAGATCCAGTAGAAACGTCGGTGATAGAGCACAAGCGTCGGCAGTTCGTCGGCAAGGATTTCCTGCATCCGGTAGATGAGCGCCTTGCGCTTCTCC
>JBBSII010000756.1:0-1987 GCA_038232175.1 Thermomicrobiales bacterium | reverse complement strand
TCGAGCGTGCGCTTGCGGAAATAGTCCTCCGTCGGGACGAAGAAGGCGATGGCGATGGTCACGAGGACGATGACCGCCTGGAAGCGCATCGCGGTCGTGATGCCGTAGGCGTCCGCCATCGCGCCCATGATCGGGACGCCGATTGCGCCGGTGACGAAGCCGAGGCCGAGGATGAGGCCCGACGCCATCCCCGCGCGCCCCGCCATCAATTGCTGCGCCATCACGAGCATCAGGGGGCCGGTGGACGCGGCGAGGAAGCCGACGCCCGCGCCCGTCAGAAAGGCAATCGGGCCGGTGAACTGCGCGAACAGGAGGATCACCGGCACCGTGAGGATGAGCGCGCCGATGATCACCGCACGCCGCCCGTAACGATCCGCCAGTGTGCCGGAGCCAATTGTGCCGAGCGCGCTGGCGACGACAACCGTCGTCGCGAGGGGGCCGTAGAACGACGCGCCGTAGCCGAGTGACTTGTACCATGTCGGGATGAACGCCTCGATGCCGATCACCGTCCACGAGCGGGACGCCATCACGCCGATGATCGCCAGCACCGGCACAACCGGGATCGGCGCGTGCGTCACCGTGACGCCGGGCGTCCGCACCGGGCGGCGAATGGCGATGGCGCGCATCTCGAACAGGAGCCAGGTCGCGCTGCCGAGGCCGGGAAAGATCATCGCCGCCGTGCCGCGCACCCCGAAGACCGAGAAGAGCACCGCGCCGATGATCGGGCCGAGCGCGACGCCCATCGTGCCGCCCGTGACGTAGACGGACATCGCGACATTGCGCTGCCCCTCCGGGATGACGGCGTTCGCATTGAGCGCGCCGAGCGGGTGGTAGCAGCCGGAGCCGAGGCCTGCTGCCCCCGCGAGCAGCAGAAGGATTGGGAAGGTCGGCGCGAAGCCGATGGTGGCGAACATCACCGCCGTCCAGATCAGCGCGAGGCCGATGAAGCGCGTGCCGTAGCGATCCGCGATCCAGCCGAAGAAGGGTTGCGAGATGGAGGCCATGCCGCTGTACGCGAGCGAGACGAGGCCGACGGTCTTGAGGTCGAGCGTGAACCGCTCCGTCAGCAGGGGATAGAGGACGGGCAGCAGCCCGACGTACATATCCACCGTGAAGTGGCCGAGCATCAGGGTGAGCAGTGGGCGGTTGCGGAGCACGCGCGATGCTGCGGACATGGAGGGTTCCCCCGGTCATTTCCCATTGCGCCGCCTATCTCGACGCGAACGGCATTGTCGCATGGGCACCGGGCATGGGCAAGACGCTTTCCCGCTGCTTGGATGGGAAGCGGAAAGGCGTGCAGGGACATGTCCGAGCCCGAAAAATTGTCTGAAACGCAAACCGCCGTTCGTATCTTCGTCTAATCCCCCTTAGACGAAAATAACCTGCCCACGCGCCCATTTTCTTTCCACTACTCTTTGATTGCAATCAGATTGGACGAAGGTGTATCAAGGGGCGTACCGCACGCTCCGCCCCTGATACGATGAATCCATTCACCATTTGCCTACTCGACAGCCCACGTCTCGATGTCCGCCATCATGGTGGCGGGGGAGGGGAAGTCGGTCGCGTCGCGGAGGAAGGCGCCGCTGGGCGGGAGGAGCGCGAGGATGTCCTTACCCGGCAGATGCTTGCCGATGATCTTCGCCTGGATATGCGCCGCGCCCTCGTAGATGCGGATCACAGCGGAGTCCGCGAAAATCTGGGCGATCGGCATCTCTTTGGTGTAGCCCATGCCGCCGTGCAGCAGCATCGCTTCCTGCGACGCCCAGAGTGCCGTTTCGCCCGCGACCAACTTCGCCAGCGATGCCCAGACGAAGGCCTGCTCGTCGCCGACTTGCTCGTGCAGCGCCGCTTTGCGGACGAGCAGGCAGGCGATCTCCACCTGCCGCCGGATGATCTGAAGATGGTTCTGCACTTCGGGGATGTCGGCGAGCTTCTTGCCGAACTGCTCGCGCTCCTGCGTGTATTTTTCCGCCTCATCCAGTGCGTG
>JBBSII010000755.1:0-1987 GCA_038232175.1 Thermomicrobiales bacterium | reverse complement strand
GGCGGGTGGTTGTATGGGTTCAGGCTCGCCTGGTAGACGATCATGTGGCTAATCTCGTGCGGGATGACGCGGCGAATCTCGGCCGCCGCCGATCGCCCCGGCCCGATCGCCGCCTGGATCAGCCCCAGTTCGGTCGAGGCGTTCCCGCCGATCCAATCCGCGCTGTTCGGCGGCAGGGCGACACGGAGGTCGCGCGCGCTGGCGTAGATGAGGATGCGGATGGCGCGATCACCGTTGACGTTAAAGGTCTTCTTCAGCGTGTCAACGGTGCGCGTGGCGGTATCTACCGCGTCCTTGCCGAAGGCATCGTCGCCGCTGTACCAGTAGACGGTGATCTGCCCGCTCGTCGTCTTCTTCCACTGTTGCTGATTGTCCATGTAGAAGAGCGTGGCCGGGTCGGTGCGGTACTGCGTGCCGTCCGTGAGCGTGAATGCCCAGCGGTACTCAACGTCGATACCGGGCGGCAGGAAGTCCGTTTTTGTGTCGAGCGCGTAGTCGAGTTGGGCCCGTTGCCCGCGTTCGAACGGGACCCGCACGCGCTTGACGACTGGCGTGTTGGCCGCATGATAGAGCAGATTGATGCTCGCGATCTCACCGAGCACCGCTGTCGCCTCCAGATGGAATCCAATCGAATCGGGGAAGTGCGCCTGCGCCGTGCTCTTCGTCACATTCACCGTCACGCTCGCCGCGCCGATGGGCGAGAGCGCCGATGTGAGCGGCGTCGCGATCAAGCAAAGCAATAACGGCAGCACGACAAAGGCCCGGCGTCTCATGCGGCGTCCTCATCTCCGGCTGCGGGGGCATCACCCATATGCCAGCGCAGATATGCGTTCATAAAGCCATCAAGGTCACCATTGAGGACGGCCTGCGTGTTGCTCGTCTCGTGGCCGCTCCGCGTGTCCTTCACGAGGTTGTACGGGTGGAGGACGTACGAGCGAATCGCGTTGCCCCACCCGGCGGCGACGTGCTCGCCCTTCAGCGTCGCCTGCTCGTCGGCCCGCTCCACCTCGCGCCGCTCGACAAGCCGGGCGCGCAGAATCTTCATCGCCGTCTCGCGGTTCTGCGTCTGCGACCGCTCATTCTGGCAGGTGACGACGATTCCGGACGGGATGTGCGTGATGCGAATCGCGCTGCTCGTCTTGTTGACGTGCTGGCCACCCGCGCCGGACGCGCGATACGTGTCCACGCGGATATCGTCGTCGTTAATAACGATCTCGCTGTCATCCTCGATTTCAGGGAGCACCTCAATGAGCGCGAACGATGTGTGCCGCCGCTTGCTCGCGTCATAGGGGGAGATGCGGACGAGGCGATGGACGCCGCGCTCGGCCTTCGCGTAGCCATAGGCGTAACTGCCGCGAATCTCGATGGTCGCGCTCTTAATCCCTGCTTCCTCGCCCTCGGTCAGATCGACGATGTCCGTCGCGAAGCCGCGAATCTCCGCCCACCGCAGGTACATCCGCAGCAGCATGTCCGCCCAGTCCTGGGACTCGGTGCCGCCCGCGCCCGCGTGAATCGCGAGGATCGCATTGGAGGCGTCGTGCGGCCCCGCGAGCATTAGATCGAACTCCATCTGGTCGAGCCGCGTCTGCAATTCCTCGACCTCGGCGTGCAACTCAGGGACGATTGATGCATCATCGCGGGCAAGGCCCGCCATCTCGGATGCATCGCGGATTTCGCTCGCGAGCGTGCGCCACGCAGTCACCTGCGTTTGCAGAGCCGTCATACGCTGCATCACGCGCTGTGCACTCTGGGGATCATCCCAGAAGCCCTGCACGGCGGACTGTGCGCCGAGTTCTTCGATTAAGCGCTCCTTGTCGGCGAGGTCAAAGACGCTCCTGCGCGACTTCGACGCGGTCGCGGAGGTCTTCGAGAATGGTCGTCAGTTGGTCAAACATGGTGGAAACCCCTATCGGTCGCCGCCGATCCGGCGTGCGTCATCAACGACGCCCCTAGTATAGCAAATCGCGAGTTCTTTTCGTCACTCAGC
>JBBSII010000754.1:0-1989 GCA_038232175.1 Thermomicrobiales bacterium | reverse complement strand
TGCGGATCGCCCGCAGAACTTCTACATGCTCGGCTCGATGGGGCTGGCGTCGTCGCTGGGGCTGGGGTACGCGCTCGCGCGGCCCGATGAGCGCGTCGTCGTCCTCGAAGGCGAGGGGAGCGTGCTGATGAACCTCGGCTCTCTGGCGACGATCGCGCGGATGCGGCCCGCGCGCTGCCTGCTCGTCATCATGGACAATGGCACGTACGCGCTGACCGGATCGCAGCAGACGGCCGCCGCTGTGGCGGATATTGCCACCATCGCGCGCGGCGCGGGCATCCCGCAAGTCTACGCCCCGACAACGGTGGCGGCGTTCGAGCGGGCCGTCGTGGACGCGCTCAACACGTCCGGCCCGGCGGTGATCGTCGTGAAGATCGCGGACGGCAACGGCGCGCTGCGGCACGGATGGGACGCGGTGCAGATCAAGCACCGCTTCCTCGCGGGGGTGACGCGATGACCACGTCCGGGTTCGAGAGAACGGCGAGTAACCCGCAGTGGTCGGAGAGCGTGCGCGCCCCAACGCCGACGCGCTCCATTCGGACGACATCCCAACCGGGCGCAGCGAACAGATAGTCGATTCTGCCGCGCGGCGATTCGGCGGGATACGTGTGGCCGGGGCCATCGGGAGCGGCGATCGGCCACATATCCCGTAAGCCACTCGCCTGGAGCAGCGCAATTGTTCTTTCGGGTGGTTCGGCGTTGAAGTCGCCCATCAGGAGAGCCGGCAGAGGCGTGTCGCACGCGGCAATCGCCGCGCCCAGCAGCGCCGCGCTCGCATCCCGCATCGGCGGGCGCTGGTTCAGATGCGTCACCCAACAGTCGAGGGGAATATCGCCCGGTAGCGTGATCGTCGCATGAAGGGCGATACGGCGATTCGGGTCGAACTGGTCGCGCCCATCCCAGCACAGCGGCACAACCGAATGCCGGAGGATCGTGTGCGGGGTGAGGATTGCCAGCCCCTCCTCAGTGCGCGGGACGCGCCAGTATCGCATCGCGGGTGCATACACACGCCGCAGCCCGGTCCGCCGCGCGAGTTGCGTGGCCTGATCCCTACCGAATGCATACCGAGGGTCGCGCCGCACCTCCTGCAGTGCGACGACATCGGGCGCGCAGTCGCGGATCAGCGCTGCGATCCGTTCCCGCCGCGCCGCCCACCCGCCGCGATAATTCCAGATGTTCAACGACAGCACCGTCACACGCATCAATTTGTTTGAACCGCGAAGGCGCGAAGGACGCGAAGGCCGGAAAGAGAACAAAGAGATTCCTCCTTTTCTCCTCCCGCCTTCGCGCCCTTCGCGCCTTCGCAGTTCACTCCTGCTTACGGGCGGCGAGGTAGCATTCGGCGGCGAGGGGCGGGTACCAGCCGCCGGAGCGGACATTTAGGGCGTGGATCGGTCGCCACTGCGTGATCCGCTCCAGCGTGTTCGGGAAGGGGAGGAGGAGCACGACGCCGTCCTCCTTGATGATCTCCAGCCCTACATCCCGCGCGAGGCGGCGTAGATCGGGCAGCGTGTACTCGCGATGATGTTCCTCGATCAGCGCGTCGGCGTCCGCGTACCCGGCGCGGCGCACGAGCGGGCGAAACCACCGCTTCAGGCGGCGCGTCAGGCTCGCGGCGTTCGGCGTCGAGAGGAGCAGGACGCCATCAGGCCGCAGTTGCGCGACGGCATCCCGCAGGAACGCCGCCGGGTCGTAGACATGCTCCAACACCTCGAAGGCCGAGACTGCATCGAAGGATCGTCCGTCCGCGTACCGTTCCGGCTCCTCGACCGCCGCGTGAACATAGCGGGTGTTCGGTCGGGCGCGCATTTCGTTCGCGACGGCGATGTTGCGGTCGCTGATGTCCACACCGACGACGGCGTCCGCGAAGGCCGCGATGGCCGCCGTAATTACGCCATCACCGCAACCGAGGTCGAGCCAGCGGGCGTGGGGCGGCGTGTACCGCCGCGCAAAGGCAATGCGTCGCGCCAGATACAATTCCTGCAACGC
>JBBSII010000753.1:0-1993 GCA_038232175.1 Thermomicrobiales bacterium | reverse complement strand
GCAGCGGCGGTCGGGCTGGCGTGCGGCGGCGGCTTGTTCTGGGCGGCGGGGATCGTGACGGGCGCAATCATCATCATCCAGACATTCCTGCGCTTCTTCGAGTACCGCTTCTTCGTGCACCACCACCCGAGCACGCTGACGCTGCGGCTGAAGCGCGCGCCGGGACGCATCGCCGAGGTCGAGCGCTTTGTGCTGGAATCTGGGGTGCCGCTGCGCGCATTGCGGCTGCGAACAGGGCGTATCGAGGACCGCATCGAGCTGGTGATGGGCAACGCGAGGGAGGCGACCGTGCTCCGGCTGCTGAACCGCCTCAGCGCCATCGATGGGATCGGCACGGTGGAGTATCGGAATACCGGCAGCCGCTCCCGCAATGGGGACGACCGCGCATTGGCAATCGAAGAAATGGAGATCGCGGAAGAAGACGAGCAGCGGTCAATTGCCTGAGTCGATGAGAGGAGTTCCCGCCATGCAGACACTGCCAATTGAGATACGTACGCCGCCACGGTTGCATTGCGGTACCTGCCGCCACTGGCAGTGTGGCAGCGCATCGCCGCCGGACGACGAACCGATGGGGCGCTGCGGTCGGTTCTCCGAGACGCGCGCCGAAGCCGCCCGGCCCCGCTGCAATATCTGCTGGGAGCCATCAATGACCACCGTCGGCGATTCCGCCACCGATCGCTGACGCGATACGACGCTCCCGCCCCTTGCCCACCCGCCCCCGTGCCGCTAGTATGCGCGCGGTGGAACGGGGAGTAGCAGGGAACGCGGGGAGTGGGCGATGACGAGTGAACTCTGGGCAGTGGCGCGGTCGGCGCGGGTACGAGACGCGATCGTGCAGTGCCGCACGGACCCCGCCGCGTGCGATGCGGTCGCGCCGGATTTCGCCGCCACGTACGCGACATTCACCAACCGCCACACGCCGGGGTATTGGAACGGCTATCTGACGTGGGTGATCGTGCAGGCGCTCGCGACGGAGCGGTGGCCCGAGATGGCGTATTCCATCCGTGACGCCGCCGGTCTGATCGGCCAGTTTCTCGCGGAGCCTGCCGAGGAACCGGCGCGACGCGGCCCATTTGGCGTGCTGCGTTCCCGCCCGCGCCCCGTCGCGGAGAGTATGCCGGACGTGATGACCCTGCTCAATCTGCTCGTCACGCTCGGCGGCGAGGCGGCGGAGGAACGGCTCGCGACGCTCATCCCGGACGCCGACCCCGCATGGAGCGAGGAGGGCGCGCTCTTCTTCTCCGATGCCGAGCGCGACACAGTGCTCCGCGCATTGCCTGCCCTCCGCAGCGCGCTCACGGAGCCGCCGCACGGGCCGCGCTTCCACTTCTGGATCGTCCGACGCCCCGGACTGGCCCGCGCCACGCGGGATGTGCTCCGCGCGCCGGGGCGGTTCGTCACCGACCTCGAAACGATCTTCGGGCAGGCGCAAGCGACGGACGCGCAGGTCTTCGTCCTCTGGGCGCCCTGAGTAGTGCGTGGCGGATACAGGAATGGGGGCGCTTCATAATGCCGGAGCGAGCGCAGTTCACCGTAGCGGCCATCGGCGTTGTGCACCGTCCGGGGATGGAGGACGGGACGCGCACCGCGCACGGCGCGCCGCACGACCCCGCCGCCGAATCGGTCATCGAGATCTACCCCGAGTGGGAAGGGGGCCTGGAGGGCATCGAGGGGTTCAGCCACCTCGCGGTCATCGTCCTGATGGATCGCGTGGACCCGCTGAAACCGGAAAGCCCGCTGACCCGCCGGATGGAGAGCGCCAACGACCTCCCATCCATCGGATTGTTCGCCACCCGCAGCCCGCGCCGCCCGAACCCGATCGCGCTCTACTCCCCGCGTCTGCTCCGGCGCGATGGCCGCAACCTGCACGTCTCCGGCATGGACGCATGGCCCGGCACGCCGGTGCTCGACATCAAGGCGTACTACCCGCGCATCGATCACCACGCGGACGCGACAATCCCCGGCTGGCTTGACGCCCTCCGGGCACGCCGCG
>JBBSII010000752.1:0-2014 GCA_038232175.1 Thermomicrobiales bacterium | reverse complement strand
GGCGCTCTCCATGGCAAGCGTGTCGGCGGGGCGGCACAATCCGCACATCAAGGCGTTCTACGAGCGGTTGCGGGCGGCGGGCAAGCCGGTCAAGGTGGCGCGCTGTGCCGCGGCGCGTAAGCTGCTGCATCTGTGCTGGGCGGTGGTGACGCGCGACGTCAACGATGATCCCCGTTATGGGTTGCATACCCCTTGACAGCCAATACCGTATCTACAGGGTCACTTAGCAGTGATTCGCAGTATCCTGCTCCTCCATAGCAGAGGAGGCATGGATGCTCACGGGACAGGTATGTAGTGAATCGGGTGCTATCGCGCGGTGGTCGCAGGCATTGGACGCGTTGCACGGACGAGTCGCTCATCGTTACGCGCGTGCCGAGGTGCGCGAGCGCGCCCGCCGCTACGTGGTCGGCCTGCTCGATCGCGTCGAGCGCAAGAACGGCTGGCAGTTGGCGGAGGCGATCGGCGAGCGAGGGGCGAAGGGTACGCAGCGCCTGCTGAACGCCGCCGCTTGGGACGCCGACGGGGTGCGGGACGATCTCCGGGAGTACGTCGTGGAGCACCTCGGCGATGCGGCGAGCGGCGTGCTGATCGTCGACGAGACCGGCTTCCTGAAGAAGGGGACGAAGTCGTGCGGTGTCGCGCGGCGGTACACGGGAACAGTGGGCGATACCGTCAACTGCCATACCACCCAGAGGGTACCCGGGTGTCTTCTTGGCCGATGCCTCGGATCGGGGTGCTGCGTTCATCGACCGCGCCCTCTCTCTGCCCCGCGCGTGGACGCAGGATGCGGAGCGCCGGTCTGAGGCGGGCATCCCGGCGGCGGTGCGCTTCGCGAGCAAGATCACCCTGGCCGAGCGGATGCTCGCGCGGGCATTCGCCGCAGACGTCCCGGCCCGGTGGGTAGTCGCGGATTCCTTCTCCGGCCGCTCGGGCCCATTGCGCCGCTGGCTTGAGGAGCGCGACCAGTCGTACGCGGTGATGATCCCGAGGACGAATGCGATCGAGTATCGGGGGCGACGCATCCGCGTGGAGCAACTCGCCGCACGGCTTTCCGAGTCGGACCCCTCTCCTTGGCTGTGCCTCGCACTTTCCGAGGAATGCGCAGCGGGCATGGGGCGCTGGCTGCTCATCCGTCGTGATGCGGACGATCCGAGCGACGATGCGTACTGGCTCGCCTACGGCCCAGCCGCGACAACCAGGGAGGAGTTGGTGCGGGTGTGCGACGCGCGCTGGCAGGTAGAGGAGTGCTTCGCGCAGGCGAAGGGGGAGGTCGGGATGGACCAGTACGCGGTGCGCACCTGGACGGCATGGCACCGCTTCGTGACGCTCTGCCTGCTGGCGCATGCCTATTTGGCCGTGGTTCGCCACGCTGCCCGTCGCGACGAGGCGGCAGAAAAGGGGGCGCTGCTCCCGGCCTGATCCCGCTCACCGTGCCGGAAACGCGCCGACTGGTCCTGTCGATGGCGGGAGATGAGGCGCGCCGTCCTTTCCATTTGGCATGGTCACACTGGCGCCGGGCACACCAAGCGGTTGCCGCTCGCTGCCACGCCAGCCGCCGTGCGCTGCGGCAGCAAAGCGACTGTCGCGTTGGTATCGTGCCGCCGCTGCCGCCGACTCATCGGGCGCTCACCGATGCGGAATGGGACCGTATTCGGCCGCTCCTGCCGCCGCAGAGACCACCGACAGGACGACCATGACACGACCACCGCACAGTGCTCAATGGGATCCTCGCGGTGGTGGGCACGGACTTGTCGTGGCGGGAGATGCCGAAGGAATACGGCAAGCGGGACCGGGCGTACAAGCGCTATCGGCTGTGGTGCGACCAAGGGCTCTGGTCACGCATCGTCGCGGCATTGGCAGGCCCGATCTGCGAAGTGTCCCTGTAGGGCTCGAGCGTGTTGAAAATCGATGGCCTGGGCGGTAGCATCGTACCCTCAACCGATGCGCGGGGAGGTGTACCATGCTCGGTCCGCCGAAAGCGCGGAATCTCGACCGTCCTGTCCTGATATCCCTC
>JBBSII010000751.1:0-2026 GCA_038232175.1 Thermomicrobiales bacterium | reverse complement strand
TCTGCACGGTGGCGGGGTCGCAAACGCACGGCGGGGTGTCGCTCCGAATGTTCCACGTCACCTCAACATTGTGCCGCGCCGCGATTGCGCGCAGGGTCGTTTCGTGCCGCGCGTAGAGATTGGCCCGCGCGGCGGGGTCGGGGTGCCGCGCGTCGATGCTGAAGGTGACGCGCTCCGGCACGATTGGCGGGAAGTTCGGCTCGGCAGCGATCCTTCCCACGGTCGTGACGGCGGGTCGGCCCATCGCCAGCGCGTTCTCGCGCACGCCGAGAATCATCGCGGCGGCCGCAGCCATCGGGTCGCGCCGGAGGTCCATCGGGAACGCGCCGGCGTGATCTGCCCGCCCGTGCACCTCCACGGTGTACCCCCGCAGCCCGGTAATCGCGTTGACGATGCCGACCGGCAGGCCCGCCTCCTCAAGGAGCGGCCCCTGCTCGATGTGCAACTCGATGAAGGTGTCAATGTCGTCGCGCGCCGCTTCGGGGATGTGGTCCGGGTCGAGGCCGACGCCGCGCATCACGTCCGCCATCGTCTCGCCGTCGTAACTGCGCATCGTCGCCGCCTCATCCGGCTCGATCCGCCCGACGACGGCGCGGGAGGCCCAGAAGTTGGCGCGGGGGAAGCGGCTCGACTCCTCCTGACAGAAGGAGACGACCTCCAGCGGGCGTTTCGGCGGGCCGAATTGCTCCATCAGGGCGCGGATGGCGACGTATCCCGCGATCACGCCGAGCGCCCCGTCGTACCGCCCGCCGGGCAGTTGTGTGTCGATGTGTGAGCCGGAAACGATTGCCGCGCCGCCCTCGCTGCCATCGACCCGCCCCCAGACGGAGCCAACCGCGTCGCGCCGCACCGCAAAGCCCGCGTCCGCGCACCACCCTGCGACCATGTGTTGCGCGGCGACCCATTCCGGCGCGTAAACCGGGCGGCGCACCCCCGTGCCGTCGGACGCGCCGAACGCCGCCAATGCGAAGACACACCGCTCAACGAGCGCGGGGTCGATGGCAATTTGTCGCGTCACCCGATGCCTCTCAAGACATTCTGCCCTTAACGAAGTGAGGCGTTCGCATCATACACGCCTCATATAACCAGTAACGTGCTCGCATATGCTATGCGTGCACCCGCGATGCGCGGTGCCGTCCCTATGATCGAGCGATGATCCTATTGTATCAGGTTGTCCAAGAATCTCTCCACTGCCCCTCATGGCTCACCGCTTATTCCCCGCCTCCTGGTACGCATGGCGCAATTGCTTGTACCGCGCCGTCTTCGCCTCAGGATCGAAGTACAGGCGCGGAATCTCCATCGCGTTCTTGCCGAAGAGGACGAATTCGAGCGCGGTCTCGCCATTCGCGCCTTGCTGGGCGTGGATATCCTGCGGCGGGTGCGGGATGATCGCCGTGTCGCCAGGGCCGAGGATGCGCTCCGTCGCCGGCGCGATCTCCGCGTGCCCCTCATCGCTGCCGCTGTCGAGACGGCGGTACTCCTGCAACCGATCTTTGCCCGCGTAGAGCGCGACGACGCCCCAGGTGCCGTGGTTGTGAATCGGCGTGTTCACCTCCGGCGGAAAACTCGCCCGCACGAGCGTCAGCCCCGTCTCGTCGGTGTAGAGCGGGCGGGATTGTCGGCCCGCCCCGTCGTGCGCGTTGCCGAACTCTTCTGTCGTCTCCGTCAGCGCCCGCTCTCTGGTCAGTGGCCGCATCCGTTCCGCAATCCGTTGCAAGCCCGCGTCCGTCGGCCCCTCGTCCGCGAGGATCGCCTTCACATCCGTGATGAACTGCTCGATGATCGTGTCTCGTGTCATGGAAATCTCACCCCCCGACCCCTCTCCATTGTGATGGAGAGCCAGAATACTTAGTCCTTAGTCCTTAGTCCTACCACGCAAGTGCGTAGCCGTCCCGCCGCGGGTCCGCACCGGCCATGAGCGCGCCGCTGTCGGGATCGACCATCACGCCCTGGCCGCCGCCGACGAACATCGTCCAGTCGTCCATCACCTGCACAGTGTGCCCCAGTTTCTCCAACTCCGCGCGGA
>JBBSII010000750.1:0-2029 GCA_038232175.1 Thermomicrobiales bacterium | reverse complement strand
TGCTGCTGCAACTCGGCGCGCTCTGCCGCGCGCTCGCGGCGGTGATCGCGATTGGCCTGCCGGTGCTGTTCGAGACGGAACCGATCGCCAGTCACTTCACGACCGACCTCTCCCGCGCGCGCATCTTCATCGCCGCCTTCGTCTGCATCGGCGCGGCGATGGGCGCGAACGCGGTGGCGCACGGCGGCTTCCTGCTCGACATCCTCCCGCCGAACGCCTACGCCGACGGCGTCGCGTTCACGAACGGCGTGCTCGCGGTGTGCAGCATCGCGCTGATCGCGGGCGGCGTCATCATCGACCGCAACGGCCCGCGCGCCCTGTTCATTACCGCGCTCGTGCTAGGCTTGATCACCGTGCTCGCCGGTGGCATCCTCCGCGAGCCGCGCCGCCCGATGCGCCGCTCCGGCGCGCTCGGCCCCGGCATCCGCCGCACCGAGGCCTTCGCCACCATCCCCCGCACCACCGACTCCTTCCCCGCAATTCCCCCGTACCGGCGCTAATTGGAGAATTGAACCGCGAATACTGCCCAGAGGGCACCCGGAAGGACGCAAAGAAGAGATGAAGAATATTGAGCGAGCGGAAGAGGATAGCGGGAAATCACGTCGTCTGATCATTTCTTTCTTCCATCTCTTCCCTGCTTCGCGCCTTCGCGGTTCAATTGGATGATCCCCGAGTTGGTGCTGGCGAAGGTGTGGCAGGCGCAGTGGCTTAGGCCGGGGCCGTGGCGCACGACGGACGGTCAGGCGCTGACCGTGCGGTACCGGGGGCGGTGGTCGGCGGGGTTCGGGCCGGACTTCGCGGACGCGCTCCTGCTGCTGGATGGTCGGGAGGTGCGCGGCGCGGTCGAGATTCACCGCCACGCCGCCGACTGGCGGGCGCACGGGCACCATCTCGATCCAGCCTATAATGCTGTTGCCCTCCATGTCGTCCTCGAAGCGGGCGACCCGCCGTGCACCACGCGCGACGGGCGCACCTTGCCGATGCTCGTACTCGCGCCATTGCTCGCGGGGTCGCTGGACGATTTCCCCGCCAAGACGACGCCCATCGGCGGCCTCGGCGACACGCCGTGCGCGCGCGACTTCCTCGCCACTGGCGCGGCGGACCTCCTGCGCGTCATCGGGCGGGCAGGCGACGCGCGGCTCGCGCTCAAGGCGGCGGCGATGGAGGCACGGTTCGCCGCCCTGCCCCCCGGCGAAGTCCTGTACGCCGCGCTCCTCGACGCGCTCGGCTACAGCGCGAACCGCGCGCCGATGGCCGCCCTCGCCGCCGCCCTGCCGCTGCAACGCCTCGAACGGGCCGTGCTCGCCGCCCCCATCAGCGAGCGGGAGCAGACCGCCGCCGCGCTCCTGCTCGGCACCGGCGGCTTCCTCGCCCTACCCTATCCATCATTCCTTCCCACCGCCGAGCATTTACGGGATAGGTGGCTCGCGCATGGTGATGGCTCGTCGCTCGACCGTGCGGCGTGGGAGACGGCGCGCGTGCGCCCCGCGAATCACCCCGCGCGGCGATTGCTCGCGCTCGCGGCGCTCCTCGCGAACGGCGGCGCGGCGGCGGGGCTGATCGCGACCTGCCTCGCCCCACTCATCCACTACCCCGACGAACCGCGCATGATTGTCCGCGCTTTGCGTCAGACCTTGCGCCCGCCGTCGCGCTTCCTCCCCGATCATCGCACGCCGATTGGCGCGGACCGGGCCGGTGAGATCGCGGTCAACGCCGTCATACCACAATACGCAGCCTAAATGCGTAACGTTGCGCTGGACGAACCCGGACGTGTAACTTAGACACTGACGCTCACAGCGCAAATCGCAGTGCCGTAACCGTCGCGTACTACGTCATCATCGGCGTCTCGCCTCGACGGATAACGCAATACGGATGAAGGAAGTATCTGACTAGTGGGTCATGTCGCAAATAGATAGAATAGAAGGAGTGAGGAAGTAGTTGATCGCATGGGAGGAGGAGCATGGCACGGCGTCAGAACGAACCCCTGCGCTCATTGAGTAACAGCGAGCACCAGGCATTGGTTGCCGTC
>JBBSII010000749.1:0-2031 GCA_038232175.1 Thermomicrobiales bacterium | reverse complement strand
TCTGCATGAATATCGCCAACGAACTCCGGGAGATCAGTGTGTCTGAGCAGTTGCCGGATCGCCTGCGACTCCCCCATGTGGTACCAGTAGTGATACGTGACGCGCCGCAGCATGGAGCCGATGATCTCTTCCCATGGCGTGCCATCCACGATCATGAATGCTTGCAGCGTTTCGGTGGTCAGCGCGTCCAGCCACGGGTCCGCCGCCTGGGTGATGGCGTGCCACGCCGCCCGCATCGCGCTGAGCGGCGGCGTGCTGGCGGGCGCGTTCCAGCCGACGAGCGCCTCCAGGTCTGGAATCAGGACGATCCCCTGCGCCCGGTCGAGCCAGTAACGCTGCTCCTGATACGCGAGGTGGCCGACGATCCAACTGATGGAGTTCATCGGCAGGAGGCGGTGGCGTGCGTCCGTCTCGGAAACACCGTCCAGCGCGCGCAGGAACTCATTGCGGGTGAAACGCAATTGATCGACAAGCGGGTGCGCCATGATTCGGTCCGTTCTCTCCGTCGAGATTGTTGATTCGGTGTCGCGCGGCGCCATTCGCACCCATTCGTTGATCGTTAATTCGTGCCGATCGTGCTTGTTTGCACATCCATTCGCACGATCTCCGGCAGGTCGTCCGCCCTGATGACGGAGTGATACTGGCCGCCACCCGCGCTCGCGAGGCGTTGCAGCAACGTCTGATCCGCGTCCTTGCCGATGGCGACGGTCGAGAATGTGATGCCGAGCGCACGCATCTGGTCGATCAATGGTTGATAGTCGCTCCGGCCCTGGGACTCGCCATCCGTCATCAGGACGATGTGCTTCACCGCCGTCCGCGCGAGGGCGATCTTTGGCGTCCTGCTTCCCTCACCGAAGTCCATGCTGCCGGAGCGATCAATAATGATCCCAATGGACACAGATGGGGCAGCGGCGTCATCGGTGGCAGCGGTGGGATCGAAGGCGGTGACGGGGGCTACGATGGCGGCGAACATCCCCATCACCGTGGCGATGGCGAGCAGGAGGCGCGGCGTGCGTCGGGCGGGCGATGACCGGAACCGGGACCATCGCTGCTGGAAGCCGGGTAACATCGGGCACCTCCTGCTTGTACTGTGGGCGCGATGTAGATGAGTCAATCATACGGTGCATCGGGTACGGAATCAACAAGAGCGACGATCTCCCCTCCCGGCAGCGCAACGGCGACGAACGAGGGGAGGCCGAGCCGCTTCCAGAGAAGGAAGGGTTCCATCCCGGCGAGGCGTGAGACGAGGAGCGTGATCACCGTTCCATGTGCAACGATGACGATGTTCCCCGTCGGGTGCCGGTCGCAGAGACCCGCGACCGCCGCCGCGAACCGCGCGTGCGCCTCGTCCGCCGTCTCGGCGCCCATGATACGCCGATCCGGCTCCGCGAAGAAGCGCGCGATGGTTGCCGCCAACTCCGCTGCGCCGAGCCAGCCGAGGCCGGTGCGGTCATTCTCGTGCAACCCCGCGACGACCGAGAGCGGCATACCGAGGCGATCCGCGACGATCCGCGCGGTTTCCGTCGCTTTCGGCTCGGCGCTGGCGGCGATTGCCACGGGGGCGTATGCGGCGAGGCGATCCGTGAGCGGGATGCACCGCGCCCGACCCGCGTCCGACAGCCGCCACTCCCGCGACGGGATACCCGGTTCGAGCGCGGGCATCGCGTGTTTAACGAGAATCAGGGTACGCACGCGCTGCGATCTCCTTTCGGGTCACCGTCCATCGATGTATTGAGCGGAACGACCGAACGCGCCGATCAATCGCCTTGTGCAAACGACTAAATCGCCCGTGACAATCTCTGCGCGCCGTACGTAGGACCGGCCCATCCCACCCGGTAGGATACAGTCGTCGGGGATTCTCGGAAAATTGGGTTGGGAGGCAGCGGGTGGAGATCAATGCGGGAGATACCGCGTGGGTGCTGGCGTCGGCGGCGCTGGTGATGCTGATGACGCCCGCGCTCGGGTTGTTCTACGGCGGGCTGGTGCGGCGAAAGAACGTACTCGCGACGATCATGCACAGTTTCTTCATCC
>JBBSII010000748.1:0-2042 GCA_038232175.1 Thermomicrobiales bacterium | reverse complement strand
CGCCCACCGCAGGATGCCGATTACCTTCTCCATATCCGTCACGACGGGCGCGAGCAGGTGCGGGATGCCGTTGTACTCGGTCATCTCCACCATCTTCGGATCGACGAGCACGAAGCGCAATTCCTCCGGCGTGCGGTTGAGAAGCAGCGCGGCGATCACGACGTTGATGAAGATGCTCTTGCCGCTGCCTGTCGAACCGGCAACGAGCAGATGGGGCATCTTGGCGAGATCGGCGATCTGGTAGTGGCCGTTGACATCGCGTCCGAGCGGCAGCGGGAGTTTGGCGCGGGCGGAGGCGAAATCGGTCGATTCCAGCGCCTCGCGCAGGCCGACCGTGGCGATGGTGGTGTTCGGTATCTCGATGCCGATGCGGCTCTTGCCAGGGATCGGCGCCTCGATCCGCAGCGCGGGCACGGCGAGCGCGAGCGCGAGATCATTCTGCAACTCCGTCACCCGCCGCACCTTGACACCGACGCCCGGCTCCAGCGCGTACTGCGTGACGGCGGGGCCGGGGTTGATCTCGCGCACGGTCGCCTCGACGCGGAAACTCGCCAGCGTCTGCTCGATGACCTGCGCCTTCTGCTCCAGGTCCTCCTCGCTCACCGTCACATCGGGGTAGCGGTCCATGTGCGCGATCGTCGGCAATGTCCAGCGCACCGGCTCCGGCGTCGCGGGATCGGCGGGCGCTGCCGGGATGGAGGCGGTTTTTGCTGGCGATGCGGCGGTGGGAACGGGCGGGTCCTTCCGCACCGTGCGCTGCGGCGGCGCGGCCTGCTCCGGTTCCGGGGGCGCGGGCGGCTCCGGCCTGCGGATGATCGGCGGGGGCGTAATCACCTGCTGCGGCGCAGGCCCGAAATCCTCCACCGCAGCCGCGCGCGCGGCCCGCCCCTTCACGGGCCCGCCGCCCGGTTGCGCGGCGGGCAACTCGTCCATCGCGCCCTCGGTGCGCGCGGGGCCGCGCAGCTGCATGAGGATGTACCGCAACTCATTGTTCATGAAAATGCCGACGCCCGCGATGAGCAGCGCGAGCAGGAGCACCATCGCGCCGAACGTCCCGACCGCGCGTGACAGGAAGGCGCTGATGAAGTAGCCGAGGTAGCCGCCGCCCTTGTGCGACTCCGCCCAGGCGAGCGGGTCATCGGCGAGGCTATGCAGGAGGCCAAGCACCGCGAGGACCATCAGGCCGCTGCCGACAATCGTGTGGTACGACGGGCCGACCTGCTTCTCCTCACGGTCGAAGAACGCATCCGCCGCCCAGATGCCGATGAGCGCCGGCACGCCGACCGCGCCCCACCCGAACGCCGTGATGAGCGAGCGCCGCCAGTAGTCGAGCAAGCCCGAATGGTCCCCCGCGAGCAGCGCGCCGACGGTCAAAATCGCCACGACGATCAGGCTCACGCCGACGAGGTCACGCCGCAGGCCGGGGTGCAACGCCAACCACGGCTCCGACCGCGCCATGCGCGGGGCGCGGGACGATGAACGCGGCCTCGGCTTCGGCTTCGGGCCGGGTCGGCGCGGCGCGGGGTTCGTGCGGCGGGGCGTGTTGCTCGCGCGCCGAGGCGACGGCGACGTGCCCGACCGACGCTTCGGTGTTGTCGCTGTTCCCGCCACATGCCCGCCTTCCTCTGCCAACGAATTGCTTCCGTGCCATTCTACACATGTCCGTACACAATTGCCACATCCATCGACCGACGGACAGGCAGAAATGCCGCTCCGAATCTTTCCGGAGCGGCATTATTGTAGGAACGATCACATCGACTCTATCCGGGATAGCACACGATGGCGCGAACACGCACTGGTGGCGTAGGCTTCAGCCTGCGTCCCTGATTTATGGCGGGCCGCAGTCTGAAGCCTACGCCACCGTTACCCGGAGAGACTACACCTCCATCACCATCGGCATGATCATCGGGCGGCGGCGGGTCTGCTCGTAGAGGTACGACCCGGCGACATCCTTGATCTTCCGCATCAGGAAGCTCCACTCCATCGGGTGGTTCCCGTTGGACGAGATGAGTGAGTCGCGCACGCGCTCCTTCGTCCCCTCG
>JBBSII010000747.1:0-2045 GCA_038232175.1 Thermomicrobiales bacterium | reverse complement strand
GTTGAAGGTGGCGAGCGGGAACTTCGCGGTTTCCAGCGTGTTCATCTGGATGTAGTTGTCGCGGCGTGCCTGGTCGCTCTTCATCGTGCGCAGGTCCACCTCGAAAGCGGAGCCGGTGGTCGGCTTGCCGTCCTGCCCGAGCACCAGTTGGCCCCGGAAGGCGTTCGTCGTGTGAACCGCGTCGCTGTTCGTTGGGAGACTGGCGAGTTTCTCGTTCACGGTCGTCTTCGCCTGCGACTTGTCCGCCACGATGACGTAGGCGTTCGCGCCCGCCGGGACCGTGCCAATCGGGCCACCGGCGGCGACGCTTGAACCACTCGGCGCGGTGCTACTGGCGACGCTCGCTGCCAGGGCGGTGCCGCTCGTGACGCTGCTCGCCACCGTGGTCGGGCGCGCCGGGGACGCCGCACTCGTCGTCGCCGCCGAACCGGTGGACGATGGGGCCGCTGCCGCTGTCGTCGGCGCTGCCGTTGTTGGCGCCGCCGTGGTGGGGGCAAGTGTCGCGCCCGCTGCGACGCTCGTGCCGACGGGGCTGGCGAAGGCGGCGACCGTCGGGATGCGCGTTGGTTGCGACTGGCCGGGGAGCTTGTCGCCCTTCCCAAGCAGCCAGATGCCGAAGCCGGCGATGATGAGTAACGGGATGCCGATGGCTGCGCCGATCATTGCTTTCCGGTTCATGGTGTCTCCTTGCTAAAATTACGGAACGTGTGCCGTCACACACTCCTACGCTGAAATGCGCACCACCGGATGATTCCCACCCCACACGCCGCGTAGTATCGAGTCTTTCGGGTGTGAATGGCAAGCGCTCGCGAGAACACGCTACCCATCTGTCGATGACAAAATGGTCACGCATTTCGGGAGCATGGCGCGGCTGATTGATTCCTTGTGCTGCGAGTGTTAAGATACGAACGCTGATGTACAGCGTACGTACGGTTGAGGAGGGAGATAGGTGCGGAAATGGCTCCGCGTCGGGATGCGGGTGAAGCGTTACCTGCTCGCGCTCGCGCTCGGTATCACATTCACGAGTCTGGCCATCGCCATGGCGCTCGCGACCCTCTATCGGAATGTCGCTTTCCCCGGCTACAGCACGGATGTCGTCCGCGCGATCACGTTGCAGTTCATCCCGCATCCGTGGCGTGAGCTGACGGTTGCCATGTTCGGCTTCTTGGTGATCGGCGTCAGTATCGTCTACCTCAGCCGCTCGCTCTTCATGCCGCTGATCGCGGGCCGGACGGATAGCATCGTCGATCAGGTGTACAAGTACCGGTTTGGGCGGAGCGGCCCGAAGATCGTGGCGATTGGCGGCGGTACGGGCCTACCGACCCTCCTGCGTGGCCTCAAGGAGCGCACCGGCAACCTGACGGGAATTGTTACGATGGCCGATGATGGCGGCAGCACCGGGCGGCTGCGCAAGGAGTTCGGCATCCTCCCACCGGGTGATTTCCGTAACTGCATCGCCGCTCTCTCCGACGCCGAACCGCTGATGCAGGAACTCTTCCAGTATCGCTTCGAGAAGGATGGCTCCGGCCTGCACGGCCATTCGTTCGGCAACCTCTTCATCACGGCGATGGTCGATGTCACGGGGAATTTCGAGCGCGCCGTGCTGGAATCGAGCCGCATCCTCGCGGTGCGAGGCAGGGTCTTCCCCTCCACGCTGGAGAATGTCCAGTTGCGCGGTGTCGCGGAGGATGGTACGACGCTCGAGGGCGAGTCCGAGATTGGCCAGGCGCACGGGCGCATCCGCAAGGTCTTCCTCCAGCCGGAGGACCCGCAGGGATACCGCCCGGCGGTGCAGGCCGTCTGGGACGCGGACATGATCGTCTTCGGCCCCGGCTCGCTCTACACGAGCGTCGTCCCACCCTTGCTGGTCGGCGACATCAAGCAGGCGATCAAGAACAACCCCGCCGCCCTCAAGGTCTATATCTGCAATGTCGCGACGCAGCCGGGCGAAACCGACCACTTCGACGCCCTCGCGCACGTCCGCGCCTTGCAGGAGCAGGTGGGCAAGCGGCTCTTCGACTACGTGCTGGTGAACACGAACTTCG
>JBBSII010000746.1:0-2050 GCA_038232175.1 Thermomicrobiales bacterium | reverse complement strand
GAGACCCCCGCCGAATGGGTACTGGGTCAGGTGGACCTGCGCGACGGGCGCACCGTCTTCGGCGTGCCGTTGGAGGGGCAGGGGCTGAGCCACTTCAAGTTCGCCAACGGCGTCCATGGCCTGCTCGTTACCGGCCCGGACAACGGATGGGACGCGCAGAATCGTCTGGTCGGCACCGAGGGCGTGATCGAGGTGGCACACCGGGATGGACCGCCGGTGCGCGTCTGGGGCAAGGGACAGACGGGGTGGCAGGCGGTGGAGACGCCGGAAGACAACCCCGCGCTCGGCGTGGTGCCGCTCGGCGTCCTCGACCTCGTGGATGCACTGAAGACTGGGCGCGAGCCGGAACTTTCCGGGCATCGCGCCTTGCGCGCCACCGAACTCAGCTTCGCCACGTACGAATCGAGCCGCCGACGCGGGCGCGTTGACCTCCCGCTCGACATCGAGGATTCCCCCCTCGCCTCCTTGATCGCGGCGGCGAAGGGGGCGGCCGCATGACCGCGCCGCGACCGAACATCCTGCTCTTCGTCAGCGACCAGCAGCAGTGGCAAACGGTCTGCGGCCGCTCGCCCGCGCGCTCGCCCACTATCGACCGCCTCGCCGCCGAGGGGATGCGCTTCGAGCGGCCCTACGCGACGGTCGCGCTCTGCTGCCCCTCCCGCGCGACGCTCATCTCCGGGCAGTTCCCGTGGCACAACGGCGTCCTCAATCAGGTGCATGTCCCGGAACGGACGCGCGGCGACATGTTCCCGGATGTGCAGACCTACAGCGAGAAACTGCGCGCTGCGGGGTATCGCTTAGGGTATGTCGGCAAGTGGCACGCCTCGTGGGAGCGCACGCCGCTCGACTTCGGCTTCCACGACCTCCGCGCGCCGAGCGGCTGCAACCCGGAAACGCTCGCGCGCATCGGCATGGTGGAGGAGCGCACACCCCGCCGCGCGGCGGTGGACATCGAGTGCGAAGTGACGTGGCCTGGGGACGCGCCGCACCTCTTCTACGGAATCGACCACACCCCCGAACACAAGACGCGCCCGCACGTCGAGACGAGCCACGGCATTGACTTGATCGATCAATACACCGCGCGACCGGAGCCGTGGTTCGTCACGATTAATGTCGTTGAGCCGCACGACCCGTACACACCCCTCGCCCGATATGCCGCCCATTACGACCCCACCGACGTCGCATTGCCCGAAAGCTGGCGAGACGACTTCGCCAACAAGCCGTACATGAACCATCGCGACGCCGCGCTCTGGGCCGCGCTGAGCGAGGGGCAGGTGCGGACGGCAATCGCGCGCTACTGGGCGTACTGCGAGCAGGTGGACACGCAGGTCGGTCGCGTCCTCGACGCGCTCGACGCGACGGGGCAGGCGGCGAACACGCTCGTCGTCTTCACGAGCGACCCCGGCGACATGTGCGGCGCGCCCCGCCAGTTCATAAAAGGGTGGCAGCCGTACGAGGAGACCTACCGCGTGCCGCTCGTCGCGCGCTGGCCGGGGGTGATCGCGACCGGCGCCGTCTGCGACCATCTCGTCCAGCTCCACGATCTCGCCCATACGTTCGTGGACATCGGCGGGGGCGCGCCGATCACACCCGCCGACGGGCGCTCCCTCCTGCCCCTGTTCGCGGAGCCGGGGCGTGACGACTGGGACGACGTGGCATTCTGCCAGTACTACGGTGGCGAATTCCTCTACACGCAGCGGATGGTCATTACCCCCCGACACAAGTACGTTTTTAACGGCTTCGACCGGGACGAACTCTACAATCTCGCGACGGACCCGCACGAGATGACGAATCTGGTGGACGATCCCGCGCACGGCGGGACATGCGACGCGATGCGCGCTCTGCTGTACGACCGGATGGAACGTCACGGCGACCCCTACGCCCAGAACCGCTACGGGGCGCCGCGCTACCTCCCACGGCCAGGGCGCATCGGATGAATGAGGAGGCGGCATGGAGACACCAATGAGCGGGGGGCAGCCGGTGGGGTGCCAGGCGCGCCCGTGGTTGCAGGCGATGGGGCCGGCGACGTTCGCCGAGAACCTCCCGGACG
>JBBSII010000745.1:0-2051 GCA_038232175.1 Thermomicrobiales bacterium | reverse complement strand
GCGCGGGAGCGGGGCGCGCGCGTCCTCATCGTCGAGAAAGCGCCGCAGGAATGGGCCGGTGGCAACAGTTACTTCACGGCGGGCGCGACGCGGACGACCTTCAACGGATTGGACGATCTGCGCCCGATCCTCGATGACCTGACGGACGAGCAGGCGGCGGGCGTGGAATTGCCGCCGTACACCCCCGACGCATTCATGGCCGACATGCTCCGTGTCACGGAGGGGCGGTGCGATCGCGAACTCGCGTCTATCCTCGTCAACGACGCGGCGGCGGTTGTGCGCTGGATGCACGCGAAGGGCATCCGCTGGAAGTTGATGTACGAGCGGCAGTCGTTTCGGGTGGGGGAGAAATCCCGTTTCTTCGGCAATCTCCCCTTGGGGACGGCAGGCGAAGGGAAGGGATTGATCGCGCAGCACACCGCCAGTGCGCTGCGCAGCGGCATCACGATCCGCTACGATTGCCCGGTTATCGGCCTCAGTCAAGGCACAACGGGCGTGGTCACGGGTGTTCTCGTGGCGGGACGGAGCGGGCGCGAAGAGATCGCGGCGCGCGCGGTCGTGCTGGCGAGCGGCGGCTTCGAAGCCGACCCACGGCAGCGCGCCGCCTACCTCGGGCCGAACTGGGATGTCGCGAAGGTGCGCGGCACGCCGTACAACACCGGCGAGGCGCTGCAATTCGCACTCGACGCGGGCGCGCAACCGTACGGCCACTGGAGCGGCTGCCACGCGATCCAGTGGGATGTGGGCGCACCACCGAGCGGCGACCGGGAGATCGCGCACCGCTTCTCGAAACAGTCATATCCCATCGGCATTGTCGTCAACCGGGACGCCCGGCGATTCCTCGACGAAGGCGCGGATTTCCGCAACTACACGTACGCGAAGTACGGCGCGGAAATCCTCAAGCAGGCCGGCGCAGTCGCGTACCAACTCTTTGACGCGAAGACCGCCCCGTTCCTGCGGCAGGACGAGTACACCGCGCCCGGCGTCTCGCGTCACGAATCCGGCAGCATCACCGATCTCGCGGCGCGAATCGGGCTGAATCCGGACGCTTTGCTGCGGACGGTGACGGAATTCAACGCCGCCATCCAGCCGGGCGACTTCAACCCGGCGATTAAGGACGGCAAGCGCACGGTCGGCATCGTGCCGCCGAAGAGCAATTGGGCCGTGCCGCTCGACACGCCGCCGTATCTCGCCTTCGGCGTCACCTGCGGCATCACCTTCACCTTCGGTGGCGTGAAGATCGATCACGAGGCGCGCGTGCTCGACCGCGCGAACCGCCCAATTCCCGGCCTCCATGCGGCGGGGGAACTCGTCGGCGGCCTCTTCTTCTCCAACTACCCCGGCGGTAGCGGCCTCACGAGCGGCGCGGTCTTCGGTCGCCGCGCGGGACGGTACGCAGTAACGAGTAACGATTAACGAGACGGAGCATATCCCCCTCGTTACTCGCTACTCGTTACTGCGTTCCCTAATGCCGCGCATGTAGCGATCCCGGAGCAGGACGGGGTCGCGCTCGGGGCGGGCGGCGCCGGGGGCGTTGTCCACATGGGCGGCGATCAGGTGCGGACCGTCCTCCGCGAGCGCTGCGGTGACGAGCCGCACAAAGTCCACCTCGTCCGTTGCCCATGCGCTCTTCGCGATGCCCGCCGCTCGCGCCACGCCGACGATGTCCGTCGCGCCGCCCGTCGCGGTGGGTTGCTGCCCGGTGATCTGGTACGCACCGTTGTCCCAGATGATGATGGCGAGGTTGCGGGGCGCGACGCTGGCGATGGTCGCGAGGCAGCCGAGATTCATCAGGATCGAGCCGTCGCCCTCCAATGCGAAGAACTGTCGCCCCGGCTGCGCGACCGCCCCACCGAGCGCGATGGGCGCGGCGAGGCCCATGCTGCCGAGCATATAGAAATTCTGCGGCCGGTGCCCGGCGGCGAAGAGGTCGAAGTTTGTATTCCCAATCCCCGCAACGACTGCCTCCTCATTTGTGAGCAGCGACACGAGCGCGCGCGTCAACCCCAGACGCGAGAGGGAGGAATGGGAGTGCTGAGTGCTGAGTGCTG
>JBBSII010000744.1:0-2053 GCA_038232175.1 Thermomicrobiales bacterium | reverse complement strand
GTCGCTTCGCTCCTTGAGTGGGCGGTGGGCAGTGGGCAGTTCGATGAACCACTGTCCACAGCCCACCGCCCACTGCCTATCGGTCGACTTCGCCGAGCACCATGTCGATGGTGCCGAGAATTGCAATGAGGTCCGCGATCATCGAACCAACGGAGATCTTGTTGACGATCTGCAGATTAATCATGGACGGTGGGCGAATACGCAGGCGGTAGGCATGCGGCATGCCGTCCGAGACGATGTAGTAGCCGAGTTCGCCCTTCGGGTTCTCGATGCCGACATAGACCTCGCCCGGCGGCGGCGAGAATCCCTCGATGACGAGTTTGAAGTGGCGCTGCATCGCCTCCGCCTCAAACATCACCGCATCGTGCGGCGGGAAGACGAACTTCGGCTCGTCGGCCATCAGCGGGCCATCGGTCGGCATCTGATTCATGCACTGCTCAATGAGCCGCAGCGACTGCCGCATCTCCTCGACCCGAATCAGGTAGCGGTCGTAGGTGTCGCTGTTCTGACCAATCGGAATCTCGAAGTCCAGCCGGTCGTAAATGAGGTACGGCATCGCCTTGCGGACATCGTACTCGACGCCGGCGGCGCGCAGCAGCGGCCCGGTGAGGCCGAACGAGAGCGCGTCCTCGCGGGAGATGTAGCCGACGCCCTTCGTGCGCCCGATCCAGATCGGGTTCGCGTTGAGCAACTTCTCGTACTCCGCGATCTGCTCCGGCATCACACGCAGAAAGATTTGCAACTGCTCCCAGAAGGTGTCCGGGATCGGGCGCTGGAAACCGCCGACTTCCATGATATTCGTCGTCAGGCGCGCACCGCAGTAGTTCTCGAACAGATCGAGGATCATCTCGCGCTCGCGGAAGGCGTAGAGCGACATCGAGAGTGCGCCAATGTCCATCGCATGTGTGCCAATACCGACGAGGTGCGACGCGATACGGGTCAACTCCGCCAGCAAGACGCGGAAATACTGCGCCCGCTCCGGGATGCGATCCGTGATGCCGAGCAGTTTCTCGACCGCCATGATGTAGCCGAGATTGTTCGATGGCGCGGAGATGTAATCCGTGCGATCCGTCCACGGCGTGAACTGGACGTAGCGCGCGTTCTCGCCAAGCTTCTCGGTGCCCCGGTGCAGATAGCCGATGACGAGGTCGCACGCGCGGATAATCTCGCCATCGAGGCGCACGACGACGCGGAGCACGCCGTGGGTCGATGGGTGCTGCGGGCCGAGGTTCAGCACCATCTCACGGTCGCCGCCTTCGAGGATGCGATCGCTCTCAACGCTCTCTTCACCGACGCCAGGTATGCCGGGGATGTCAGGCATTACGGGGCGGGTTGTCGTTGTATCAGCCATGCTCAGGCCCCTTTCGTCGTTTCGGCGCTTGGGTCGTTAGTGATACTGTCCCCACTGCTTATAACCGCGCAGCGGGTAATCCTTGCGGAGCGGATACCCTTCATTCCAATCCTCGGGCAGGAGGATGCGCCGCAGATCAGGATGGCCCGCAAAATTGATGCCGAACATATCGAAGCACTCGCGTTCCAGCCAATTCGCGGCGGCCCAGAGATCGGCGGCGGTCGCGATGCTGTCACCGCGTTCGAGGGCATTGACGCCGCTCTTGAGCCGCAAGCGATTCCGGTAGTGGGTCGAGTAGAGTTGATACACGACATCGAAGCGCGGGGAGCGCACGCGCCAATCGACCGCCGTGAGGTCGATCAGCATGTCGTACGCGCAGGTCGGCTCGTCGCGCAGAAAATGCAGCGCATCGTGCACCGCGTCCTTGTGAATGCGAATGGTGCACTCATCGCGGAACTCGACGACTTCTTCAATCGCGTCTGCGTACCGCGCGCGCAACGCCGCGACGGCGATGGGCGCGGCGGATGCGGGCGTGCTCTCGTCGGGCTGCATGTCTGTTCGTGTTTCCTCAGCCACCCGGTCCTCCTTGACCCGTCCCCATGCGCGACAACGGTGGCGCGCAGCAGGGGAACGTGGCACACGATCTTGTCTAGACGTTTCTCCCCGTCATGCCCGCGACCATATCCGGGCGGCGATTACGCG
>JBBSII010000743.1:0-2063 GCA_038232175.1 Thermomicrobiales bacterium | reverse complement strand
GATCGATGATCTCCTCGCGCTCAATGAAATCGAGGCGGGCGTGCTGCGCCTCGAGCGCAAGCCCCTCGACCTGTGCACCATCGTGCGGGGCGCTGCGGCGACCGTCGAGGCGCTCCTGGCGGGGAAGCGGCAGACGCTGGCAATTGATGTGCCCGGCTCACTCCCCTGCGTCGGGGACGCGCGGCGGTTGCAGCAGATCGTCGTGAATCTGCTGGCGAATGCCCATCGCCACACACCGGAAGGCACACATATCATCGTTCGCGGCGAGGCGACCGCGACGGAGGCCCATCTCTCGGTGCGGGACAACGGCCCCGGCATCCCGGCCGGGGAGCAGGAGGTGATCTTCCGGCGCTTCTATCGCGTCCCGTCGCCCATCGTCTCCGCCGTCGGCGGGTCGGGGCTGGGGCTGGCAATTGCGCGGGGGATGGTGGAGTTGCACGGCGGACGGATGTGGGCGGAGAGCGAGACGGGGCAAGGCGCGACATTCCTCGTCGTCCTGCCATGCCCGGTGAAAGGAGACCCGTAATGTCACTGAAACTGCTAATTACCGAGGACGCGCGCGGCGTGGCCGACGTGATCGCCTTTGGCGCGCGGATGATCTGGCCCGACTGCCACGTCACATTCGCCGCGAGCGGCACCGAGGCGCTCAATCGGTTCGCGGAGGACCAGCCAGACTTGGTGATCCTCGATGTGACGATCCCCCCGCCCGATGGATTCGAGGTCTGTCAGAGAATTCGCGCGGTCTCTCGCGTCCCAATCCTCATGCTCACGGTGCGCGCGGACACCGTGGACAAGGTCCGCGCGCTCGATCTCGGCGCAGACGATTACCTGACGAAGCCCTTCGACCACCTGGAACTCTTCGCGCGGCTCCGCGCGCTCGTGCGGCGCGCGAATGAGTCCCGCGCCCCCGCCGGGGCGGGTTTCCTGGCGGGTGATCTCTCCATCGATTTCCCGACGCACGAGGTACGCATCCGTGGGGAGGTTGTCCGGCTCACGTCCACGGAGTACCGCCTGCTCGAAGTGCTGGCGCAGCACGCCGGCACGATCCTGCCCCATCAGTTCCTGCTCGCACATGTGTGGGGCGAGGAGTACATTCGCGATGTCCATTATCTGAAGGTCTTCGTGCGGCGACTGCGACAGAAACTCGGGGGGATCGCGGACGCGCCGCCGTACATCCAGACGGAGTGGGGGGTGGGTTACCGTTTCGTCCCGCACCACTAGTCGCTCCCACGCGCGTTGTTCACCTTTGTTCACCGATATTCTCCATGATCGTCGATGGCATTTACCAGCACGTTCACTTCTGCCCGCTACGATGGGCCGAGGAGTAGTCTACGCGCTGGCATCGTGCCAGTATTAACCGGGAACGGAGCGGGTTCGGTGGCAGCCTCGCCGCCGTCGTTCACCGCATCGCGAGTTATCAGTAGCAGGCAAGCGGGCCGTTGACGGTCTATTTGCGGCAACTACTCCTATCGCTCAAAGAGGGGGCTTGCCGATGTCCGGTCATTCTCGTCCCAGGGTCTTTCTGGCGCTCACACTCACGCTCGTCCTCATGCTCGGCGCGCTCGACTTCCCGGTCGCTGCAGCCGACCCCGTGCCCGTGCCGCCCTCGGTCGGGACGGACATCCCGGCTACCTACTTCGGCCCGCCGCCGTCCGAAGTGAAGAAGGAGTTGTTCGGCCCAGTCAAGCTCCTGCGGGCGGGTACGATCGACATGGAGGCCGGCACGATCACCCTGCCGCTGTATCTCGGCAAACTGAAGGATAACCGGAACGTCTGGTACATCCTCACGGACACCGATGACATGGGCAACGCGGACCAGTTGGGACTCAACTGGTCGCCGAAGTTGACTTATGCGGCGGTCGATGGCGGGACGCGCAATGGTCATCTCCAGAACGACACGACACTGATCTTCGACAAAGGCGCGGTGGACTTCAGCCCCGTGCGAGAAGTCGTGCCGGGCGATGCACCGAACCTCTTTCCGCCGAAGACGGCCAAGCCGGGATCAATCGGTGATGCCGACTACACCCCCCTCGTGCGCATCGACAACGCCGGTGGCCACATCT
>JBBSII010000742.1:0-2094 GCA_038232175.1 Thermomicrobiales bacterium | reverse complement strand
CTCCTCTCTCCCTCCGGGCGGTTCTCTGCGTACGGGATGGCGAGCGGGTCATTCGCGAACATCTCCCAGGGCGACGCCGATCAACGCGGCGTGGCGGTGATACGGGGCGGGCCGCTCACACCCGAACAGATGCTGGAGTTGGCTCGTTTCGCACTCGGCGAAGCGGCCGCCGGTCGCTTGCGCCCCGTGATTGGTCAGCGATTTCCCCTCGAACGCGCCGCCGAGGCGCACGCCGCGATCGCGGCCCGTAGTGTCATCGGAAAAACCCTGCTCGTGATCACTCCCACGCCGTTCACACCTACTGAACGCGACTACCTGGCCACGCAGACACTGGGGCGGCTGGCGACCGTCCAGCCGGATGGGACATTGCAGGTCAGCCCGGTCGGATTTCAGTACAACGGCGGCACCGCGACGATCGATATTCGCGGCTACACTATGGCGGCTAGCCGGAAGTTCCACAATGTCGCCCGCAACGGTCGGGTCGCATTCGTGGTTGACGACATCGCCTCCCGGCAGCCCTGGCGCGTCCGCTGTCTCGAAATCCGCGGGCACGCGGAGGCGATCGACGCCCCGTCCGATGCGGTAGGGGAACTCGACGGCGCGATCATCCGCATCCACCCGGAACGGATCATCAGCTTCGGGATCGATGACCCGGATCACGAACCACACCAACTCATTCCAAATATCCGCAACGTCGCCGAGCCGCCCGCGCATCGCGGCAGAAACTGAAAGGTGTCATTGCTCATGACAAAGCAACGCGTGATCTTGGTTGCCGGGGCGACCGGCAACGTCGGTCGGCAGATCGTCTCCCAACTGCTGGGCACGGGCGTAGCGGTCCGTGCGTTGGCCCGCAACCCCGACGCCGCCATCCTGCCGGACGACGTCGAGGTCGTGCGCGGCGATCTCTCCGCCCCGGACACGCTGGATGCCCCGCTGGATGGGGTGGAGGCCATATTCCTGGTGTGGCCCTTCCTCACGGCCGAGGCCGCGCCTGCGGTCCTCGATGCGGCCACGAAGCACGCGCACCGGATCGTCTACCTCTCATCGATGGGCGTACGCGACGACCGCGAAGAGCAGACCAATCCGATCGACGCCTTCCACGCCGACATCGAACGGTTGATCAAGCAGGCCGGGCTCGACTGGACGTTTGTCCGATCCGGCGGGATGGCGACCAATACCCTGTGGTGGGCGCCGCAGATCCGCGCCGGTGGCGTCGTGCGCTGGTTCCATGGTGATGCGGCCCGATCGCTGATCCACGAGCGCGATGTCGCGGCCGTGGCGGCGCGCGCGCTGACCGAGGACGGTCATGGCGGAAAGACGTATCGCGTGACCGGGCCTCGGGCGCTGACCCAGATCGAGCAGATGCGCGCGATCGGTGAGGCGATTGGCCGCCCGCTGCGCTGGGAAGAGGTCTCGCCGGAGGCCGCGCGGCAGCAGTTGCTCGCGGGCATGCCGCCCTCGGTCGTGGACGGCATCCTCGACGCCCACGCCCAGTTCGCGGCGGAGCCGGAGCCGGTCACGTCCACGGTGGAGGCGATCACCGGAGCGCCGGCACGCACATTCCGCGAATGGGCGACCGACCACGCCGGCGACTTCTGCTGAAGGCAAACCGCCAAAGAAAGGCGCCACGATGGCGGAACTCGGGATCGGCATCGGCTTGCCCCTCATGGGCGAGATCGAGACGCTCGGAATCGCAGGTGGGAAAAGCACCATTGCCCTCGCGACCGCCGCCGCAGTCGCGTATCGGATGAATATCGAGCTCGGTGGTGCACCCCTTTCCCATGCGCCCGGTCGTCTGGGTAGCCGCGCAGATCGCGACGCTCCAGCATGCCTCGGGGAGCCGCGTCGTCCTCGGCACCGGTACGGACGGCTTCCCGGGCACGCCGTTCTGACAGGCGGCCGGTGTGCGCGGGAGCGGGGTCGCCGTGACGGATGCCGCCCTTCCGCAACGCATCGCTGGGGAACCAACCCGGCCCGGCCCCGGGCCCGACCGGTCGGTCGTCACGCCAGCTCCGTCCGTCCCCGTGCCGCCCGTCCTGGTTGGCGGCAATTCCGACGTCGCGATCCGCCGCGCCGCGAGATACGGCGACGGCT
>JBBSII010000741.1:0-2103 GCA_038232175.1 Thermomicrobiales bacterium | reverse complement strand
GGTAGGATACAGTCGTCGGGGATTCTCGGAAAATTGGGTTGGGAGGCAGCGGGTGGAGATCAATGCGGGAGATACCGCGTGGGTGCTGGCGTCGGCGGCGCTGGTGATGCTGATGACGCGCGCGCTCGGGTTGTTCTACGGCGGGCTGGTGCGGCGAAAGAACGTACTCGCGACGATCATGCACAGTTTCTTCATCCTTGCCCTGATTAGCGTCCTCTGGGTGCTCATCGGATACACGCTCGCGTTCGGCCCGGACCATTTCGGTCTCATTGGCGGGCTGGACTGGGTCGGTTTCCACGGCGTCGGCGCGAAGCCGAACGCGGATTACGCGCCGACGATCCCGCATCAGGCGTACGCGGTCTTCCAGATGATGTTCGCGATCATCACCCCCGCGCTCATCACGGGGTCGTTCGCGGAGCGCAAGCGATTCAAGGCATTCATCCTCTTCTCCATCGTCTGGTCGCTCCTGGTCTACGCGCCGGTCGCGCATTGGGTCTGGGCGCCCGGTGGCTGGCTGCACGAACTGGGCGCGCTTGACTTCGCGGGCGGGACGGTCGTGCACATCTCCTCGGGCGTTTCGGCACTAGTCGCCGCGCTCGTGCTCGGAAAGCGGGTCGGGTTCGGCGAGGAGAAGATGGATCCGCACGACCTGCCGATGACGGTGCTCGGCGCGGGGTTGCTCTGGTTCGGCTGGTTCGGTTTCAACGCGGGGAGCGCGCTGGCCGCGAATGGCCTCGCGGTCAACGCCTTCGTCGTCACGAACACGGCGGCGGCGATGGGCGCGCTCACATGGATGACGGTCAGCTGGCTGCGGCACAGGCACCCGAGCGTCCTGGGCGCAGCCGCCGGTGCGGTTGCGGGGCTGGTCGCCATCACCCCGGCGAGCGGCTACGTGGACCCACTCGCGTCGATTGCCATTGGGTTCGGCGCGGGGCTCATCTGCTTCTTCGCGGTGGACCTGCTCAAGAAGATCGCCAAGATCGACGACGCGCTCGATGTCTTCGCCGTCCACGGCGTTGGCGGCATCTGGGGCGCGCTCGCGACGGGCCTCTTCGCGACGACGGCGGTGAACGACGCGGGCAAGAACGGACTCTTCTACGGTAACCCAAAGCAGTTGCTCATCCAGGCGATTGCAATCGTCGCCGTCGCGACCTTCGCGGCCGCGATGACGTGGGGCATCCTGAAGGTGATCGGCGTGCTGGTCGGGCTGCGCGTGCCGGAGAAGGAAGAAGTCCTCGGTCTCGACACGACGCAGCACGGGGAAATCGCGTATCAGGTCTGATGGTCGTTGTCCGGTTCATGAAAGGAACGTGCGAAATGTTGATCGTCGCGCTCGTCTGCTTCCTCTCGCTCGTGCTCGCGTGGCTCCTGGTTCCTGGTTCCGCCCGCGCTGAAGCGCCCCTGACTGCCAGCACATTCGTCGCTGCGGAAGCGACCGACGACTGATCGGGAGGCCCTGCGTATCGACAGGTGAGAGGCGCCACTGTGGTGCCTCTCACCTGTGTAATTGGGCGCAATGCGCGCCCTCCGTGCCGATCAGCGTACGCACGGAGGATTGAGCCGGGTGTCCTCTATTCACCGATCGGGATTTCGCACGACGAATGTAAGGAAAATGTCACGAACATCGACGATAGTGTCATAGAGCCTGGCTCGACATCGGTTCGTGGCGGGGACAATGGGGGGCACGATGCATCGCCGGGAGCACACCCTTTTGAAGACGTTCTGCCATCACTGCGGCGCGGCCGTGTTGCCTGCTGCGGCGTTCTGCCACACCTGCGGCACGGCAATCCCCGCTTCCTCACGGGAAGAGGCGCACGTTACGCCTCATGCGCACGCCGCCGCGCTCGCCCGGATCGGCGACCTCGATCAGGCGATCTCCGCGTATAGCGACATCATCGCGCACGAACCGGCGGACGCCACCGCGTATGTCGCGCTCGCGACGCTCCGCATCGCCACGCGCCACCCGGCGGACGCCGAAGCCCTGCTGCGCGACGCGCTCGCGCTCGATCCACGCTGCGCCGTCGCGTGGGCATACCTCGGCGCGCTGCTCCTCGAACGCGCCGCGATTGCGGAAGCGGAGGATGCATTCACAACCGCGCTCGC
>JBBSII010000740.1:0-2114 GCA_038232175.1 Thermomicrobiales bacterium | reverse complement strand
CCTGGTTCGCCGCTCGCGGAGGCGGCGGAGTACCATCTCGATGTGCTGGCGGGGCCGGAGCGCGCGGTGACGGCGACGAAGTCGTACACGGCGGAACTGCTGACGCTCTACCTGCTCGTCGCGGCGCTCCGGGGCGAGGACGGCGCGGCGGCGCGCGCGCTCCCGGAACGCGCGGCGGCGGTGCTCGCGCGGGACGATGAGATCGCCGCGCTCGCGGTGCGCTACCGGTTCGCGGAGCAGATGGTCGTCACGGCGCGCGGGTACAACTACGCGACGGCGCGGGAGGTCGCGTTGAAGTTGATGGAGACGAGTTACCTCGTCGCGCACGCCTTCTCCGGTGCGGACTTGCTCCACGGCCCGATGGCGATGATCGAGCGCGGCTTCCCGGTGATCGCAATTGTGCCGGAGGGCGCGGGCGGGGCCGCGCTCCGGCCCGTGCTCGAACGGCTGCGGGAGCGCGAGGCGGACATGCTCGTCATCGGCGACCCGGAGGCCGCGCGCCTCGGCACCGTCGGCCTTGCCCTGCCGGACATCGGCCCCGAGGTGCTGACGCCCCTGCTGACCATCCTGCCGATGCAACGGTTCGCGTGGCACCTCGCCCGTCAGCGTGGCGGCGACCCGGACCAACCGCGCGGCCTGCAAAAGGTCACCGAAACATGGTAAAACGGGGAAACCGTTTGAACCGCAAAGGCGCAAAGAACGCAAAGGTCGCAGAGGAATCCAAACACGAACCACCAGGGCACGAAGGCAGATTATTGAAATGAGCACCACGTCCAAAGCTCAGTCCTCAGTCCTCAGTCCTCAGTCCTCCCATATTGCGTGGGGCCCGACGCTCCGCATGGTGCTGCTGACGGGGCTGGGGGCGATGCTGGTTGTGAAGGTGCTGCGGGGCGGGGTGCTGCTGTACGTCAATGGGGTGTACACGCGGCTGATCCTCGCGGCGGGCATCACCCTCGTTGTGCTCGGCTACATCGCCGGGCTGCGCTGGCTGACGCGGCGCGACGCGCGCCCGGCGCGGCACCTGCACGCGGGCGGTGACCACACGCACGCGACGGGTCGGGTGGAGGCGGCGGGATACGCGCTGCTCGCCGTGCCGCTGCTACTCGGGCTGCTCGTCCCGGCGCGCCCGCTCGGGTCGGCGGCGCTCGACGCGCGCGGCAACGGCGGCGGGCAGGCGGTGCCGAGCAGCCGCCTCAAGATGCTCACCGACCTCGGCAATGACTCCAGCCGCTGGACGCTCCTCGACTGGACCGCCGTCATCATCCAGACGCCGGACGTGCGCACATTGAATGGCAAGCCCATCGCCGTAACGGGCTTCGCCGCGCCGGGGGAGGGCGGCCTCGGGGCGGGGTACTTCACCGTCGCGCGCTTCGTCATCGTCTGCTGCACGGCGGACGGCAACGCCGTGACGCTCCCCGTGAAGTGGGATGCGCCGCCCGCGCGCGATACCTGGGTGCAGGTGATGGGGAAACTAGCGATCGGCACGGTGAATGGCAAGGCGACGCCGTACATCGCCGCATCGACGCTCCAGACGATCCCGCAGCCGAGCCAACCCTACCTCTACCCATAATGACCGCGCCTGCTGCCACGAGGACGCGACCGGAACGCCGCTTCTGGCTCGCCGCGCTCGGCTTGATCGCGGCGATCGCCGCCGCGACGGGGCTGGTCATCCTGCGGGGCAGCACCGTTGGCCTCGCCGTGACGACGACGCCCGCGAGCGGCGCGACGATTTCGGGCCGGACGCTGATCGGCCTGACCTTCCCAACCGCGATGGAGACCGATTCCGTCGAGGCGCACCTGACGCTGCAACCGGCGGTCGCGGGCCGCTGGTCGTGGGAGGAGAACGGCTCGCGCTCCGACCAGGTGGCGCACTTCATCCCCCTGCAACCGCTGACACCGGGCGTCATCTACCGCGCGACGTTGACGAAGGGCGCGCGGGCGACCAATGGCCGCACCATCCGCACCGACACGGTCTGGCAGTTCACCATCCGCCCGCCGTCGCTGCTGCTGCTCCGCGCCGCGCCGAATGGCCCGCCCGATGTTCGCAACCTCTGGATGGCGAACGCGGACGGCTCCGGCCTCCGGCAGATCACGAACGAGCGCATGGGCGTGCT
>JBBSII010000739.1:0-2119 GCA_038232175.1 Thermomicrobiales bacterium | reverse complement strand
TCACAGGAGAACGGCAACGCGGGCCTTGCTGCACTTGATGCTGTCGGCCATGCTCCGCAACAATAACTCCATCGTTATCGCAGGAATAAAACAAAAGACGTAAAATGTCTGGAAGTGTAACGATGGAGATGTGACTGATTGCGGTGCGGCCTCACGAAACGGAAAATCGTACACGAATCTCCCGACGTCGAGTGATGTGATGTCAAGCTAGGCTGTACCCTATCCTCTGACGGAGTGTGCATCGTCATGAACACGGGAGAACCCCCGGCGTCTACACGGGTCACCGTCACTCCATCTCCAGCACCGAATAGTAGTGCTCGGCGCCGATCCGCCGGACGTCGGTCAGCCAGTCGCCGCCGTACACCTCCCGGGGATCTTGCCCCTCAGGCAGCAGGCTCCAGGCCTGACGCTTGTAGGTCCAGTTGTCCGGTTGCAGGCGATACGCCGCGCGGAAGTGGCCCACGGCGGCCTCCGGGCGACCCGCGCGGTGCAGATGCTGGCCCAGCGCAAAATGCGCCGCAGCGGTCCCTGCCTCGACCGGTTGCGGCCGACTACGCGCCAGTACCGCTTCCGGCGCAAGCGCGTAGCGGCTGGCCGTGCCCCACGTGACCCAGTCGCGCAGCGCCGTGAGGTACCGCTCCGGCTCGATGCGGAGCTTGCGGACCTCCGCGATATACGCGGCGACCTCCGGCGCGGCATCGGTCGGGACGGGGCGATCGAGAAAGGCCGGTCGTCGGGGGTAGGCCGTCTCCGGCGGGCGCACGATTGTCCCCCCCTCGTCGATCCAGACCCCGCTCGGCACATTGACGATGCCGAACAGTTCGTCCATGAGGTGCGCCCGGTCAATGAGCGACGGATGCGCGGGTCGCGCGGCCTCGATCCAGCGTCGCGCCACGTCCGCGCCACCGATGTCGAGCGCGACCGTGACGATCTCCAGCCCTTGGGGGTGCAACTCGCTCCGCAGTTCCTGCCACACGGGCAGGTCAAGTCGGCACCCTCACCAAGAGGCCCAAGCTACCAGCAATATTTTTTGCCCGCGCAGGGAACTGAGGCGAAACTCCCGCTCCGCAAGGTCGGGGAGCGCGAAGTCGGGCACTTGCGCGTCGGTCAGGGCGCGACCGCCGGTCTCCGGACCAAGGCCCCAAAGCCCGGCTTCCTCGTCCTGGACGAGGGCCATCCCGAGCCGCTCAGCCAGTATCGCTACGTCGACGAGCCCGTCCGCAGTCGCGGCGGCAGGCAGCGGAACACAGCGCGTCCCCTTGCATGCACCCTCGGGCTTGATCGCCCACCCCGTTCGTTGAGCGAATGCTGCGGAATCGATCTGTAGTGACTCCAAAATCATGCCAATATCCTCCTATGCGTAGCGGGCGGTCCGGCAACTGCAACCAAACGGCGGCAGGCCGGTGCCAGCCTCTGCGGCACGAACCTTATCCATCGCCCACCCTAGCACACACTGCGTCAGAGGAGGGGGTACACATCCCTACAGGGACACTTCGCAAGTCGGGTCTGCCAAGGCATCGACGATGCGCTGCCAGAGCCCTTGGTCGCGCCACAGCCGATAGCGCTTGTCCGCTCGATCCCGTTTGCCGTATTCCTTCGGCATTTCTCGCCACGATAACTCGGTGCCCACGACTGCGAGGATCCCGTTCAGCACCGTGCGGTGGTCGTGCCGCGGTCTTCCAGTCGCAGGCTTCTGTGGTGGGAGCAACGGTTGGATGCGCTCCCACTCGGCATCGCTCAGCGCTCGGTGGGCCAATGGCAGTGGCGGCACGACACGAATCGAATCTCCTTTCTCCTGCCGCACCGCACGATAAGCGGCGTGGCAGCGGGCGGCAACCGCCTGATGTGCCCGTCGCCAGCGCGACCACGCCAATCGGTGGGCGCGGCGCTTTTCGTCTCCCGCCATCGCCAGCACCAACCGGCGCGTTTCCGGCACGGTCAGCGGGATCAGACCGGGATCATCGCCCCCTTTTCCCTGACCTCTTCGCAGCGAGCGACCTGACGCACGACGGCGAGAGAGGCGTGTGCCAGCAGGCAGAGCGTCACGAAGCGATGCCACGCCGTCCAGGTGCGCACTTCGTATTGATCCATGCCGACCTCCCCTTTCGCCTGCGCGAAG